>CAZDNQ010000820.1:0-2376 GCA_964506605.1 uncultured Victivallis sp.
CCTCCGGAATAGCCTGACCGCAAGAGCCACTGATCTGTTGGGTAACTGCCCCAAACTGGTCTGCAGCTAGTCTTACATAGCGTTGAGTCGCGTGAGTGCTGGCATGGCCCACATAGGTGGCTAGTTTAGGAAGTGCGCAATAAAGGTCTAGCCCATTGGCAACCATCTTTTGCATTGAATGCACACAGAACGTATGACGTAAATCATGGACACGCGGGCCGACTCCCTTACCATGATGACCGATACCGGCAATGGCAAGAATGTCACGAAATCTGCGATACACCCAACCTCGTGAGATTGGATTCAGAAATTTGCTTCTGAAAAAAGGATTGCTTGGAGCTTGTTCTGCATTGAAGCGAAAAAAATATCCCATCAGAACGTTCAGAAGAGACGAGGAGACGGGCACGATTCTGCTTTTGCCGAACTTACTTTCATTGATATTGAGAATACCCCGTTTGCCGTTCACATCGCCCACACGCAAGGCGCAAACCTCCGACTCCCTTAACCCACAACCATATAGAAGTCTGAATACCACGGGCACAATATGATGCCGGTGAGAGCCAGGATAAGGAGAAAGGTTGTCACACGCCTGAAAGATACGTGCTATTTCACCATTGGTAAATATATATGGCACATATTGACTTTCATGGTGCCGGCCTATTGCAGGAAAATCAACTTCCCAGCCTTTGTTTTGCGCATATTTGAAAAAAACTGTTAGGCAACATTTCTTGATATCGCTGTTCCTAACAGTTTCATTTTTCTTTATGGCACACCAGTCATCTACAAAGTGCCGTGGAATTTTATATTCGGAAAGTGGCTGCTCGGCTTCGCAGTATCTGCTAAAACGGCTGAGTATCTGCTCTTGCAGCAGATATTTGCAGCCAAGTGCGCGTTTATGTGCAATGAAAGTTGAAATCAATTCCGTCAATGGCGTGTCATTTCCGTCCATCACAGCACCTCCTTGTTACGGTTCCATTCGAACTCTGGAACTTCCAGTGAACATTCATGTAGATGCGGGATGTCAATCGAAAGGTATATTTCAGTGGTGCGGCTGTCCGAATGTCCAAGCACTTCAGAAATAATTGGCAGTGGGATATTCTGCTCTAGTAGCGAACTGGCAAGAAAATGGCGCAGACTGTGAGGGCCGTAACCAACGGATGGCTTATGCGCGACTCCTGCTTTGCATATATAATTTCTTACAACACTCGATAAACCGCTTGGTGTCAGAGGTCTGTATGGAATCTCATGTGTTAGAAACACGACATCTGAATTAATATGTGGGCGCCCATGCCTCAAATAGTCGATGATTGCTTCACCTACTGGCGCCAGCAAAGGTAGAATTAGAGGTTTGCCTGTTTTTTTCATGACCAGCGAAATCGTGTTCTTTTCCCATTGTAGTTCTGGAAAGACCAGTCCTCTGATGTCGCTTGAACGCAATCCCAGAGCTGACGCCATCAACAGCATGGCGTAGTTCCGTTTTCCAAGTGGGCTTTCACGATCAACGGCATTTAAAATCTTTTGTACTTCCTCGGTCGAATATGATGCTGGAGGACGCATCATATGGTGATAGGGAACATTAGGAACCACAGTAGAAAGGTCTTGTTTTGTCATACCTTCAGAATATAGATATCTAGCAAATACTCTGATGATGGACAGTCGGTTATGCATTGTCGACGTAGAGTTGCCAGCACAGCTATTGCAATAGTCAAGCATCAGGCTAGGAGTCAAGGCTGACGGCTCGCCGAACTTTGAGGCGTAATCAAGAAAATGACCTCCATAACGGTCATATCTATTAAGCGTAGACTGAGAAAGTCCAAAGCGCCGACGTTCTTTTTTGAAAGCCTCAAGTAGTTCTTGATGAGCATGAGTTGTAGTTTTACTACGACGATGGAGCACTAGCACGCCATTCTGAGCGTAGGCCAGAAGCACCGTGATAAAACGCAGCCTGTATCTGTCCTTCGTGCTTAGACCTTCAATTTTTTGGATGTCATAGCAGTCTTTGAAAAATTTTTGGCAATTGTCAAAATTAATCTCATCAAGCTTGTTTGAAATAAGATATTCCTGCAATCTGTACCATTCCTGGATATATTTTGTCAGGCTTCTATGGCTGTAACCGACATTGCGCATTTCCTGAAGGGCTGCTTGAATAATTTCTTTGCAATTTCGCTCTCTTTTTACTTCCATTATACGCTCCTTGTTTTAAAGTGTCGTCATCTCAGAATGAGAAGACTCTGCGTATAATGTTTAGTGAATTACCTTATTTGTTAGTGCAAAATGAGAAAAATCAAGCGCAACTTTGCATTATTCTGGACTTCTCATTACGGCGGGCGTGTGCCCAGCACGCCGCCCTTTCTCCAGGCAGCAGGTTATACCCGG
>CAZDNQ010000821.1:0-2375 GCA_964506605.1 uncultured Victivallis sp.
TGAAGGCCGGCAAGCATGTCTACGCCGAGAAACCCTGTGCGATGTCCGAAAAGGATCTGGACAGGATCATCAGGACATCAAGAGCAACCGGCAAAGTATTCCACGAGATGGCCGGAACCGCCTTTGAGCAGCCATATCTGGCGATGCGCGATATAGTCCAGTCCGGAAAACTCGGGACGGTTGTACAGGTGCTCGCTCAGAAGTCGTATCCGTTCTTCGACACGCGTCCGCAGGACGAGGACATCGACGGAGGCCTGATGCTCCAGGTGGGAATACACGCCATGCGATTCATTGAGCACGCGGCATGTGCGAAGATCGCAGACATCAAGGTCGAACAGACAAAACTCGGGAATCCGAAGAAAGGTGATCTCCGTATTGCCGTCTCGTACCTGATAAGACTTGAGAACGGAGGTGTAGCATCTGCAATTGCAAACTATCTCAATCCTCGCACGTTTCCGACATGGGGCAACGAGTCTCTCAGGATTTTCGGAACTGAAGGATTTGTCGAGGCGGTCGACGGCGGAACGAAGACACGTCTTGTACTGAAGGATAAGGATCTCGGCCCTCTCAAGATTAAATCAAAATCACTAAGTTACCTCGATATTTTCATATCATCTCTCCTTGGCAAATCCAAGATGCCGCTGAGCATTGAGGACGAACTCCATCCGCTGAGGATGCTGCTGAGAGCCAGAAAATAAGATTTGGCCACGGACTTTCACCGACTAATATTGTAGACTCTTTATTTTCTCGCAAAGCCACAGAGTCGCAATGTTGATTGAAACTTGTCTTTTGCTAGAATCGGCTCTCATCTGCTCTCGCAGAGTAAATATACGGAACATGCATGAGAATAGAAGCAAGTTTTTATTTTCATGCCATTTCCGTATTGCATGGCGAACATGTTCGCCTGAGCCGATTCCTTATCGAGAATGAGTCAGTTATGAAGTCTGTGTAAGTCTTTGGCCAAATATTCCTTCGCGTACTTCGTGGTGAAGATCTTGCATTTAATATTCTCCGTGCCTTTGTGGCTTGAGCGAAGCGGGCGCGGGAAATCTTAAGATTTATACGGCGGGGTTACGCACGGGACCTGGCCGTTGTCGCTGCGCACCGCTGATGTATACGGATGGCATTCGAGCTTCTTCAGCCCCGGCACCGACTGCGGACCGCAGCCGCATACATAGTCGGTGGCGTTCATGCCCATCTTCTTCGCGAATTGCGTCCACATCTGCCAGCTTTCCGTAGACAGCGAGACCGGAATCGACTTGTCGTGCCTCCGGATCTCTGAGAAGTAGTGCGAATATATCTCCTCGCGCGCATCGTCGGGGAATGGACGTGTGCACGGATTATCGGATTTGCCGCGGTTCTCCTCGGCCTTTCTGAGGAAATCCGGATCGATGTGCTCTATCACAGGAGCCAGCCGCCTCTTCATGTCGTCAACGTCCATCCACATGAAACAGCATATGCTGATAACGTCGGGATGAGTCTTGGACAAGGCTAACTCAATAGTCTCTGAAGCTTCCCTTTTCCAGTTCCTTACCGGGATGATAGGCTTGAACTTGTAGCGTATGGGATAGCCGGCCTCTTCGGCGATGCGTGCGGCCTCGATGCGTTCTTCAGTAGTGCCTGCGTTCGGCTCGATCAGGCGGCTCTGTGTCGGACCGCTTAGGCTCCACACGAGAATTGTGTTGCCGTTGTGCCTGAGGTTCCGCAGCCAGTCTGTGTTCCAGGTCTTGGTGTGTATTACAAGATACCTGTCCTTGAGCGTTCCAAAGAACTCGATCAGTTCCCCGAGGCAGCCAAGTTCCGGCTCGAGCCCCGGCGGATCGGCGTCATCGTCCAGGAGATATGTCTTCTGCCACGGATGCAGGTCTATGAGCTTCTTGAGATGAATGCAATATTCGTCGACATTCACCATTGCGACGAGAAGTCCTCCGAGTCCGCAGTACATGCAGCGGTGCAGGCATCCCGCCTGCATATGGATGCGCCAGCATGGACGGCAGACCTTGTGGGCGCGCGAAGGATCCCCTTCAAGGTTGTAGTTGGACCATATGAATGCGTTGAGTCCGAGAAGTTCGCCCCGGACATCGATGTCCGCGCCCTTGAGCTTCTTCTCCATGGCGCGGGCGGCAGCCTCATCGTTGAATCGGAAGGTGTTGAAGAGCAGGATCGGATCCTTGACCTCGGGAAGAGTTCCCATGGGGATCCTGTTCTTGAGAAGCTGCCTGTCGCGGATCAGGGCAGGAAGCTGGTCGTCGGTATAAGTCTCGATCGGACATGGCTTCGCCAGGGATTTTACGAGGCGTTCCACGTGCCCCCTGTATTTTGCGTTCTTCATGACGCTCTCATGTGCGAAAACCGCAGGCGGCGACATCTTGTAC
>CAZDNQ010000822.1:0-2373 GCA_964506605.1 uncultured Victivallis sp.
TTTCGAAAGGCATTGCCTGCCCCAGCGGCGGTACGCCGCGATTATGACTTCCGTATCAGTGTTCGACTGGAACGGATAATCGGAAAGCTCCTTGCGGATCTCGCAGTAGTTGTAGATCTCGCCGTTGAATACGATGGCGTGGCGTCCGTCATGGCTCAGCATTGGCTGGTGCCCCTTCGGGCTCAGGTCGAGTATGCTCAGCCTGCGGAATCCCATCGCCAGCCAGTCCTCATGGAGGAAGAAGCCCTCGTCATCCGGACCCCGATGGGATATAATAGCAGTCATCTCCCTGAGCTTGTCCTCGGGGAAACGTCCCGGTCTCTTAGATATTGTTCCTACGAATCCGCACATGATTATTTGGTGATTTGGAGATCTGGTGATTTTGAGATTTTGATGAATTTATGATTTCTGAACATAGGAATCTACCGAGGGGCATTTTGTCTTGAAGTGAACAGTGACTTTGAGAAAATTGCCGTCAGCTCGTTTGCTTCTTTAAGCAGGGAAGCGACATCATTATTATCAAGCATTTCTGATTCCTTGATCATCTCCAGCCAGAAAACAGATTCATCGGCCTCTTCAAGGACTATGTGAAGTTTTGAATTGAACTCGGCCTTTGAACGGCCCCTGCATGCAGCCCTATAGTTTGATGCGATGGATGTAGCGGCCTTCACAAACTGCTTGCTGATAATTCTGCCAGGAACTGAATTTGGCAGGAAATTTGCCAGTCTTATGGCATTTAAAGCAAAACGTTTTGTCCTATCTCTCAATTCTTCGCTGATCATTTATCAAATCTCCAGGATTCTGATTTGTTATTTAACTCGTCCCAATCTCCCAATACTCCAATCTCCAAATCATTCAATCATTCAATCTCCAAATCACCAAATCACTCAATCTAAAGACTGCCTGTCGACCATCTGGCGGAACTTTCCGTTGCTGCTGTAAAGTTCGTCATAGGTTCCCTGCTCGAGAATTTGACCTTTGTCGAGAACGTATACCCTGTCGGCGTTCCTTATGGTTGAAAGGCGGTGGGCGATGATTATGATGGTCTTTTCGCCGTGCGACTGCTCAATGCTTTCCTGGATTTTCCGCTCGGTCTCTGTATCAAGGGAGCTGGTGGCCTCGTCAAAGATCAGTATCGGCGTATTGCGTGCGAGCTCCCTGGCGATCGTTATCCTCTGCCTCTGGCCTCCGGAGATGTTTATGCCGTTGTCGCCAAGCATGGTCTCATATTTCTCAGGCAGCTGCTCTATGAATTCGTCGGCGGAGGCGCGTTTCGACACCGAAGGAATCCTGTCGGATATGGACTTGTCCCAGAGCGTGATATTGTTTGCGACAGTGTCGTTGACGATCACAGGTTCCTGTGTGACGTAGCCGATTGACTCCCTCAGCTTCAATATGTCGATGGTCCTGTAATCCTTGCCGGAGAGCTTCAGGGATCCATTGTTTGGCGAGAGCAGCCCGCATATCAGGTTTACAACTGTCGACTTTCCGGCGCCCGATCCGCCGACGAAGGCGACTGTCGTGTTCTGCCGGATTTCAAGGCTTATCCCCTTCAGCACCGGCTCAGGCATCGTCGAGTATTTGAAGGTCAGGTCTTCGAAGGTAATCGGGCCGGAGAAGTCAGGGATGTTCTTGCCAGAGAAATGTTTCGCTTCCTCGACATCGGTCAGTTCCTTCGTGAGTTTTTCATATATCTGTATACCGCCGCAGGAGGTGAGGAATTTCTGGTATGAGTTCTGGATTGCGACAAGCTTCTGGAACGAGGCATATAGGAGGCCCATCATGATGAAGGCTTCGAACATGTTATATTTGAAATAGACCACTATGATGAAGATGATGGCGAATATCTCGACTATCACAACCGGCCTGAACCCTTCTGAACTTATGCTTCCCCACAGCGACAGCAGCCTCATGGAATGGTTGTATGTCATGCTCTGGTTCTTCAGCTTGTCAAGGACTCTCGCATAGTTCGCGGTCGCCTTCAGATACTTGAAGTGACCCAGCATCTGGTAGACGATGCCGTTCAGCCTTCCGGCCTCCGCCGTGTTGTTGATGGAATATTTCCTGGTCTTGTCGTTTATCAGGCGGAAGGCGAACAGCAGGGGCAGGCTGAGCGTGACCATCAGGACAGGAAGCATGGGGTTGAGCATGAGGGGATATGCAATGTATGTGGCGGAGATGATTATGCTTGTTATGATCGTGGCGTAGAACTTGAACGAGGCGCTCACCTTGAACATCTCATATACGACGGCGTTGTTCATGTATCCCAGGTTCTGCGAAACGAAATATTCATACTTGGCCGAGAAGAGCTTCCTTATGATGTCCTGCTGCAGTGCCACATAGATGTCCGCCTGGAGCTTTGCGCTGTACCAG
>CAZDNQ010000823.1:0-2373 GCA_964506605.1 uncultured Victivallis sp.
TCCGCGACCATAAGGGAGCACAATGAAGACCTGCCCTAAATATCCCGCCATCTACGAGATCAACACCTTCGTCTGGCTGAACGAACTCAGCCGGAAATACAAGAAGCCGATCATACTTGGAACTGTTCCGAAAGAGGAATGGGATTACATCGCATCCCTTGGTTTCGACGGGGTCTGGTTCATGGGCGTATGGGAGAGAAGTCCTGCGGGAAGGAAGATAGCGCTGGGCAACGCCGGACTCATGGCGGAATTCAGGAATGTCCTGCCGGACTTCAAGGAAAAGGACCTTGCCGGTTCGGCATATTGCATAAAGAACTATGCCGTCGACAGGCAGATCGGCGGGCCGGAAGGGCTTGCACATGCCAGGAAGATGCTTGCGCACCGCGGGCTCAGGCTAATACTCGATTTCGTGCCCAACCATGTCGCCCCCGACCATCCATGGGTTGAATCCAATCCTGAATATTTCGTCAGGGGGACTGAGGAGGATCTCAGGAAGGATCCCTCGTCGTTCATCAGATCAGGAGACAACGTCATCGCGCTCGGACGTGATCCGTATTTTCCTGCGTGGCCTGACGTCGTACAGATCAACGCCTTCAACATGGGCCTGAGGAAGGCTGTCCTGGAAACTGTCTCTGCGATTGCAGGACAGTGCGACGGCATCCGCTGCGACATGGCGATGCTCATGATGAACAGCATATTCTCGCGGACCTGGGGGCATCGCGGAGGAGAGAAGCCGTCCGAAGACTACTGGAGCACCCTGATCCCGGCCATCAAGATGAGATTTCCCGGATTCATCTTCATCGCCGAGACGTACTGGGACCTTGAATGGGATCTCCAGCAGCAGGGATTCGATTTCTGCTACGACAAGAAGCTCTACGACCGCATGGAGCATAATGGTGCGGAGGAGGTCCGTTCACATCTTTGCGCGGAGATGGGATATCAGGACAGGCTCATGCGCTTCATTGAGAACCACGACGAACCCCGTGCGGCAGCCGCTTTCAATTCCGGCAAGGAGAAAATGGCAGTCCTTTCAATCATGACTCTGCCCGGAGCCAGGCTCATCCATGAAGGGCAGATGGAAGGGCGAAGGGCGAGAGTTCCAGTATTCCTTGAAAGGCGTCCGGACGAGCCGGCGGACGTGGCGCTCAGGGAATTCCACCAGGGCCTCTTTGCAAAGACCTCCGGCGATGTGTTCCGGAACGGCAGCTGGCAGATCTGCGAGGTCCATGGCTGGCCCGACAACAGCAGCTGCAGGAACATCCTGGCATGGACATGGAAGAAGGACAGCATCCGTTACATGATTGTGATCAACTTCAGCGATTCCGCCTCGCAGGCGATGGTAAAGGCGCACTGGTATGACCTTCCGGGGAAGAAGGTGCACCTTTCAGATGTGCTTTCGGGAGCGGCATATGACCGCGACGGAAGCGAGATGGCCGACAGCGGCCTTTATGTGGTGCTCGAACCGTGGAGCTGCCATTTCTTCAGAGTGGAATATTGAAAAGATATTCCCTCACGGAGACACAAAGGCTCGAGGAACGACTTTCATATTTATGTTGAAAGCTGAAGCTTCTGAAATATATTCAAATAGATTATTCATTGAAACTATATAAAAACTGAAAGGATGTTCATATGAAAAGAATTCTCCTCGGACTCGCAATGATCGTGGCATGTGCGGTATTTTCAGGATGCGCCGGCGTGCCTCAGTTCGCCAACCTGACAGGACAGTGGAAATACCAGTTCACCGAATCAGGCAAGAAGGATGTGGAGACAGGTTCGATGACACTCAGCCAGAATGGATTCGTCCTGAGCGGCAAGGCGAACGATGCATATGGCGAATTTGCCCTTACGGGAACGCTTGAAGGCGCGCATATGATCATCAACGGGGTCAGGAACGACCAGAAGCGCTCTTTCAAGCTTTCGGCGATGCTCCAGAGCGAGAATTCCTTTGATGGCAACTACACGACCGATCAGAAGACATCCGGGCAGATCTGGGGCTCGAGGATAGTTCCGAAATAATGCAAATCCATTAACATCCTTCGACAGGCTCAGGACAGGTCGAACATTCAACTCTGAACATCCAACTTTGAAGCAATAGGATTATAAAAGGTCAGAAAGACTTTGCTTAAAATTATTTTACTTCGCTATTCGAAGTTCGATGTTGGATGTTCGATGTTCATGTCTTTTCTTTCTTGGCCGGCGGAGCATACCACTTGTCCTCGGGGACCCAGACTTTCTCTTCGGGCTGGTCTTCATAGTTGGGCGACATGATCTGTACGCCGTTCCTGTTGAACTCGTCCTGGATATTTGCATGCAGCTCGGACATCACCTTCATGATCCCCTCAGGCTTTTCAACATAGGCATTGATCTCATATT
>CAZDNQ010000824.1:0-2372 GCA_964506605.1 uncultured Victivallis sp.
ACCTTGGCTTTTCATCATATTCCACGATCCTGTCCACCACCTGGATGCCTCCTCTGGCGCTTACGCCTATTTCAGCACTGAGGGTGTCCCTTCTCCTAAGCAGAGGCTCCAGGCATCCGTGCAGTTCGACCAGCCTTAGAATACTGGCCTTCACCTCATCGGTAAGTTTGAAATTATCAGGCACCTTATTGAGCTTCTGGTGATGGCTGAACCTGGGCTTCAGGCTGATAATCCATCCCTGCTTCCGGCATGCCTCCGAAAGATGCGCAAGAAGGTTTCCCTTCCCCTTGAAACGCACCAGCGCCAGTATGAACGGCACTTGTCCGTCCCTACATATCACATGGAATTTCAAACTGACATAATCAAGGCTGAACCAGCCTGTAGCGGCATCCTCCCACTTGAACCACGGGAAAGATTCCGTCAGGGCTTTCTTCACATCCTCGAAAAGCCCCATGGTTTTTCCAGGACGTCCATTATCATTCTTGCATACCATCAAATTATATATCGTCTTCATAACTTCTTTTCCTTTATGCTACCCGGATATTGTTTTTCGAATGGTTCAGCCACCGGGAAACCAACCACCCATCGCCAAGTAAAACGTGGAACAAAAACACTCCATAATTATCTGCCTAAGTACTAATATTTGACCGGAGCGGCCCTGCGGTGTGAGGTAAAACGCGTTACTGCGTTTGTTACAATTACCGCAGGGTTCCCAGTCATTTTTCAACCGTCCATGATATCTCACTCTCCCTTCGTTGTTCGTTGTGGACTTTTACACGACCATCGAAAGAACATGCCGCTCCATCACCTTGAAGGCTCGCAGGACTCCGGCGCTTAAGGGCTGGCCCTCAGTCTCTACAACATCCTCGAAGGAACTTTCCGTGTAGAGCTTCAGCCCGTTCCTGTCGCAGAACTCGTAGACGGCCCCGAGTGCGATATCGTTGAGGCGGCCACTGATTTCGACCGCGATACCCTCAATCATTTCTCCGCCCCTGGTGAATATGCTGAACATCACCCCGCCATTGCCGGCGCTGCAATATCCGATGTCACCAGTCAGATCGGCGGCCGACTCATTCCTCCAACTGATCCCGGGAAAACTGCCTGAAATCAACTTCTTGATTTCAGCCGGCGTTCCCTTGTCAGCTAGATTGGATCCTGGCTGACTGCATATCGTTGCCTTGCAGCTCATATGCTTGCTTCCTTTCTCTGTGAAGATGCTCCTTCTTCCGCCCCCTCGAATCCATCAGGACCGAGGCCTTCGTGTCCGAGTAAATACATTTGTCCGTTCCTTTTTTGTGGCACCTTTATTTTTAAGCGGTCCGGCTGCCGGCGCCTGTGTTGTGCAGCCGGACCACGTTCATCGACAGATATCTATGCTGCCTTCCGGCCGGTTAACGCATCGTTGAAGAGCCTGCCAGCATCGGAATACTGGCCGCGCAGGACATCGAGAAGAGGTTTTGCATGCTTCATGTCGATGCATGCTGCCACGCATTGCAGGAACTTGGCTGGGACAAGGATTGGATCAGTATTTTTTTCAGTTCCGGCATTGGCAGTATCCTGATCATTGCCCGAGTTGGCGTCTGGAGCATCGGATTCATTGTTGCCCCTGCCAGACACAGGAGAAACATCCTGGGGATCATCCTCCGGCTTCGATACCGCATCCTGCCCTTTGCCTGCCTGTGCCAGGGATGATACAGCCGCAGATCCCCTTTCCGTGGAAGGTTTCCGAGGATGCAGAACCTCATATGCCCCGCTTATGCTCACCTCTCCTTTGAACACGGCTTCAAGAAGTTCCTTGTCGTCAGCTTCAATCAATGCCCTGATCCTCGACACAGTGTCGGGCCCGTATCCGATCTTCCTGCCCACGACCGCATCAGCACGCCCATTGGCTGAATCTGCCGATTTATCGGCACATTGGCCGCCATGCCTCTTCCGTGCCTTTTCAGCTTCAAGCGGGTAGCAGTACCTGACCACCGCGAACCTATCCTTCATGGACATGTTCCTGCGGCCGACCTGTTCGTCTATCGCGGCCATCAGGAATTCCCCGCGTGAACTGAAGCTCCTCTTGACAACAGGGATCTCATCCTTGCCCAGTTCCGCCGCCGCAGCTATCCTCGTATGACCGTCGTATGGCCTGTATTTCCCATTGCCGAGATCCCATACCTTGGCGGGCTCGTATTCATGGAATCCCTCACGGCAGATGCTCCCCTTGATGTCTCCATATAACCCCAGATCACGATCAAACATGCCGGCGGCCTCCTGGTCGATCTCTATTGATTCCATCGGGACATGATCTACCCCTGAACTCCCGGTAGTTTTAACTTCACCAGCAGCATGTGGGACAGCAGGCTTTTCACTGTCATCCTTAGCGG
>CAZDNQ010000825.1:0-2372 GCA_964506605.1 uncultured Victivallis sp.
CTCCCCGCAAAGCATATACCGGCACGATCGGATGCTTCATGCCCGGCGGCGACTTCTGCCTGAATGTCGCAATCAGGACTTTCATCTGCTCCGGCAAAAAGACAGAACTCGGGATCGGCAGCGGCATAGTGGCAGATTCGGATCCAGCAAAGGAGTGGGATGAATGCCTCCTGAAAAGCAATTTTGCGAACATCAGGACTCCGGAATTCAAAGTACTGGAAACTATCCTCTGGTCTGAAAAACGTGGATTCTCGAAACTGGAGGAGCATCTAAGGCGCGCACGAAGTTCGCAGGAGTATTTCTGCAGGAAATGGAATGGAGGGAATACATTTAAGGCTTTGGAAAAACTTCAACGGTTCCTGTCTGGAGGTAAAATAAAAAACGCGAGAGTGCGCCTGCTGGTTTCCGAGGACGGAAAGGCTGAAACCGAATACACGGAACTCGGTAAAACCGGCTGGCACACCGATAAATTGAAATTGAAGCTCTCCCGGAACCGTACGAGCTCGAAGGATGTCTTCCTGTACCACAAGACCACGAACAGGAAATTTTATGATGATGAATTCAAGAAAGCCCATGCTGAAGGTTTTGACGAGGTGATCTTCCGGAATGAGAAGGGGGAAATCACTGAAGGGGCTATCAGCAGCATATTCGTCCAGAAGAACAGGAAATGGTTCACCCCTGCTCTCAGATGCGGGCTTCTGCCCGGAATCTGGCGCGCAGGCCAGATCTGCGAACTCAGCGCACAGGAGGCGGTGCTGACCGTCAAGGATCTGGAGAAAGCCGACAGGATAATCATAGGCAATTCAGTAAGGGAAGGAGCAGATGCGGAATTATCCACGCATGATTGCGTGTAGCCGCATTTTTTCTGGCATTTTTCCCATATCCAATTGATATTTTGGCATATATGGTTATAATTTATCACTCTTTTATGCTTGATTTTTGTAATCAACAAACAATAAAACGGGGCCCGAACTATGGCAGATGTAACACTCAAAGATGTATGTAAAATTTATCCCGGCAACGTGAAAGCCGTTGACAACGTCAACCTCTATATCAAGGACCGGGAGTTCGTAGTCCTAGTCGGTCCATCTGGCTGCGGTAAATCCACCACGCTCCGCATGGTCGCCGGACTCGAGGAGATATCCTCCGGATCGATAAGCATCGGCACCAGGGTAGTGAACGACGTCCCCCCGAAGGATCGCGACATCGCAATGGTCTTCCAGAATTATGCCCTCTATCCCCACATGACCGTATACGAGAACATGGCTTTCGGACTCAAGCTCCGCAAGTTCAAGAAGGCCGACATCGACAAGCGCGTGCAGGAAGCCGCCGAAATCCTCGGCATCAAGGAATATCTCCACCGCCGTCCGAAGGCGCTCTCCGGCGGACAGCGCCAGCGTGTCGCAGTAGGCCGAGCGATCGTCCGCAAGCCCGAAGCATTCCTCTTTGACGAGCCCCTCTCCAACCTCGACGCCAAAATGCGTGTCCAGATGAGGACGGAAATCAGCAAGCTCCACACCAGGCTCGAGACGACGATGATCTACGTCACACACGACCAGATCGAGGCGATGACGATGGCCGACAGGATTGTTGTCATGAAGGACGGAATCGTACAGCAGGTGGATACGCCTCTCAACGTATATGATCGTCCGGCGACCATCTTTGTGGCCGGATTCATCGGCACACCTCCCATGAATTTCTTCAGGGGCGTGCTTGTCAGGCAGGACGGAAAACTGGTCTTCAAGGAAGGCGCAACACAGATCCGGCTGCCCGACGAATGGAAGGAAATCGCTGAACCATATATCGACAAGAAGATCGTATTCGGAATCAGGCCTGAGGACATTGGTTCGCCCGAGGCTGAAAGCAAGCCTGGCGCCTCCAAGATAAAAGCCAAGGTCGAGGTCATCGAGCCCATGGGCGCGGAAACATACCTGTACCTGAGCACCGGCGAACAGTCATTCATATCGCGCGTAGATGCACACAGGAAGACGGCTGTCGGCGAAGACATTGAGCTTTCAGTGCTTCTGTCCAAGTCACACATTTTCGACGCGGCAACTGAGAAGATAATAATCTGATAGACTGCGAAATTCGCAGTTTATATGTTCTTTGAATGCAGTTTGTTTCTTCGGGGCAAGGTTAGTCCTCCTGATGGAGGATGATTCCTGACCGGCGGTAAAGTCCGCGACTCCCGTTATATACGGGACTGACATGGTGGAATTCCATGACCGACAGTTCAGTCTGGATGGAAGAAGACGGTGTCATTGTCTATTTTCACGCCCCGGCCTTTTTCCGGGGCTTTTTTTTTATCATAATCAATAAACAACAGAAATTTAAATGAAACCGAAATTCGACAACATAGAGAAAGTCATCAG
>CAZDNQ010000826.1:0-2371 GCA_964506605.1 uncultured Victivallis sp.
CACAGACCTTGGGGATCTTCCCGAAGAACATCTGCTTCAGTCCAGCGTCAGAAACCATGCTTCCATCGCTGAGAAGCCACTTCTTGGGGTCGTTCGCATGCTCTTCGTTGTAGGTTGACATGGTGGTATCCTAGTGTCTCAATGCTTCCGGTCAAGGACAATCTGATCGGAGTAGCACCAGTGTCCGTCGTCCAGATGGAACAGCACCTTGTTGTCCATGACGTATGCGTGACTCACACAGTCATACTGGACACCATACTTTGAGCGACGATCCTGGGTCAACGTCAGACCCTCGACGCGAGCCTGCTTGGGAGCATCCATGCCGAAGCAAGGACGATACCAGATAATATTTCCAACCTTGATTACATTGTTCATACTTGCAAGTATAATAAGTTTACCGTGAAGTCAATTGTTATATTTTTCTCTTTGTGATATAATAAAAAGTATAAATAAAGTTAATAGAAACGATAAACAAGCCTCGCAAGCAATAAGTTTATAATTTCTGTTCCTTGCGTGGTCGTTCCCGCGAGGCTTGTGCCACCAAGGAGCAGGAGTTGTTTTTTATGAGAAAGCTCACTAAAGAAGAGTTTATCACTAGAGCAAAATTAATCCACAATAACAAATATAATTATAGTTTAGTAGATTATAAAAATAACTATACTAAAGTATTCATAATATGCCCCACCCATGGTATTTTTCAGCAAAAACCAAATGGGCATCTTAATGGTAAAGGATGTTTAATCTGTAGTGGTAACTATAAATCAGGGGATGGATTTCTAAAGAAAGCTAAGAACATAAGCTATCATCAATTGAAACAATATGATTATTCAAAGTTTATATATGTCAATGCACATACAAAGGGAATTATTATTTGCCCAGAGCATGGGGAGTTTTTGCAGATTCCTACAAATCATCTACGCGGAAAGGGATGTCCTAAATGTAACACATCAAAAGGTGAAAATTGTATTGAATCTTTTTTAAACAATAATAATATAAAATATATTCGTCAATATACTATCGACATGTGTCGTAACAAAAAACCTCTAAGATTTGATTTTTATCTTCCACAATACAGTATAATAGTTGAGTTTCAAGGTGAACAACATTTTCAAGCTTTTAAATATTTTGGCGGTACAGAAAAATTTATGAAAATTCAACACAATGATAAAATTAAAAAAGAATACTGTCAGCAGAATAATATATGCTTTGTTGAAATTACATATAAAGATAATATCGAATTAAAATTATCTGAGCTTCTTACTCGTCGTTTTTGTAGCATAATTTAGCCGCTGTCAAGGTTCCAGAAAGATCACCCAGGAATCGTTGCAGCCAGCGTGGTACTCGACAACCTGTACCGGCTGAGCGACTTTCAGACCCTTTTGAGCCTTCTCTTTGGCTTCCTTGAGGGTTGCGCCCTGTCCGAGATTCTTGTCCGTATTGAGGTCAAAAATGGCGAAGTTGCTCATGGGCTACTCCTTGAACCACTCCACAACCTGAGCGAAGGCAGCGTCCTTCGTCTCGAAGTGGTTGGTCGAGGTGGGCATGTTGTTCCCGTTGCCGACCAAGTACCAGAAGCCGGATTCTTCCTCCACGATGCGAGCCAGGGTCACGAAACCCAGCTTGACCGTGACTTCCGCATCGAAGTTTTCGATCACCAGGAGGTCTTTGAGTTTGTTGCGGACGTTGATGTTCATGCTAGGGTTATAGCCACTCCCTAGCCAATGTCAAATGCTTTTCGGAACCTCTGGAGTCGTGACAGCAGCAATCTCAGAGACTTTGATGATCCCCGTGACCTCTCCACCATTGCTGATCGTGATGCAGTTATCTGGCTTATTCTGTGCCACCTGTTCCATGATGAAAGAAACACTTGTCTTGGTGAAGTTGCATTTGATTTTTTCACCACTCTTGAGGATGAAAAGCAGATCGATATTTGGATTCATTTCACCATCCTATGCACTTTCCCAATAAGTCAAGACGTTGACTTCTAAACCCTTAAGAGTAGGCTAGCCACTATAGAAAAGGAGATATTGTATGCTCAACTTCAAGCCGCTTCAGAAGTATCAACGCTACTGCACTTCCTACCATGACAAGGGATTGTTCGTCAGTCCACTCGCAAGGTGTGTGCTTGCCAAGCAGGCACTCGCGATTCCTGGGGAAGCTCTTGATGCTATTCAGAAGTCCTGGGATGAAACTGAAATATACAACGAAGCAGTCAAGTACCACAACGAAGGAATCCGAGAAGGAATTATCAAGCAGGTTGAGGAGTTCTGCTTTGACCTTGGGTTGCCGACCTGGGCAAAGGATCCAACCGGACACCGGATCATCGGAAAGCACACGCTTTCCCTGAACGACGCCAATCAGCTTCACACTG
>CAZDNQ010000827.1:0-2370 GCA_964506605.1 uncultured Victivallis sp.
GCATCAGCATGAAATATCTCGGCGACGAAAAATGGGAATATCTCAGCCATTCCCTCGACAAGTGATCCATCCGGCATTTTTCAATATTTCTTCATCATCAAACTTTATTTTTCCTCTCTTTGATATAGGATTCAATCCTGGAAACATAAAATGGAGCACCATGTATGAAGAAAATGGACAAAGGAAGGTTTTCAAAGCTGACACTTCTCAAGGCTTCAAAGACCTCTTTCAAGGAAAGCCCGGACGATGCCTCCATAGAGGTCTTCGAGAACCTTTTTCCGGACAGGAACTACGAGATCGCCTTCGACTGCCCGGAGTTCACCTCCCTCTGTCCCGTGACCGGGCAGCCCGATTTCGGCGAGATATGCGTCAAATACATACCTGACAGGTACTGCGTTGAGAGCAAGTCCCTGAAGCTCTTCCTCTTCTCGTTCCGCAACTTCAACACCTTCCATGAGGAGGCGGTAAACATCATAGCGGACAGGATAAACGCCGCCTGCGCCCCGCGATGGCTGCAGGTAACAGGTGAATTCTTCCCGCGCGGTGGAATCTCGCTGAATGTGAAAGTTGAAAAGACAAAAAAGGGTTTCAAGCACAAATGAACAGGAACATAAGAATACTGAAGGATGGCTGCATAACCTCACCTGCAGGATTCAAATCCTCAGGAATATGCGCCGGACTCAAGAAGAGCGGTAAGCCGGACATGGCCCTCATCTTCTCTGAAAAACCTGCGAAGTCCGCAGCCGCCTTCACGAGCTGCCTCTTCGCCGCTGCTCCGGTCGTCTATGACCGCGAAATAATCAGGAAGGGCAAAAGCGTTTCGGCCGTGATCATCAACAGCGGCAACGCAAACGCCTGCACCGGAAAAAAAGGACTGGCGAACACACGTGCGATGGCTTCGTATACCGCTGAGCTTCTTGGAATCAAATCCGACGAGGTCCTCGTCTCATCAACAGGCAGGATCGGCGTACAGCTCCCCATGGAAAAGATAAATGCGGGCATCGCAAAATCAGTTCCGGCGCTGTCACCCGGCGGCGGACACGGTTCAGCGGTGGCCATCATGACCACCGACACGCGTCCGAAGGAGATCGCTGTCGAAGTTAAAATCGCAGGAAAGACCGTCACAATCGGCGGAATGACAAAGGGTGCAGGAATGATCGCCCCGGGGATGAATGCGGTTCCACACGCGACAATGCTCTCCTACGTCACAACCGATGCTGAAATTGACAGGCGCCTGCTGGACAAGCTTCTCGCGGAAGGCGTCGAACTGTCGTTCAACAGGATCACCGTAGATGGCGATATGAGCACAAACGACACGCTTATAATCCTTGCCAACGGAGCTGCCGGAAACAAAACTATAAAGGCTGGCTCTTCCGATGCCAAGCTCTTCAGGGAAGCCCTGCTGCATGTCCTCCAGTTCCTGGCGAAGGCGATCGTGCTCGACGGGGAAGGCGTAACCAAGTTCGTCACAATCAACGTCAGGAATGCACCGACTGAAAAGGATGCGAAGCTCTGCGCCAAGTCGATAGCGAATTCGCTGCTCTGCAAGACAGCCTGGTTCGGCGGAGACCCGAACTGGGGGCGCGTCATGGCGGCCGCAGGTTATTCCGGAGCATCGTTCAATCCCGACAAGGCAAGCCTCTATTATGAGAAGACCCCGGTTGTCAGGAATGGCCAGGACGCGGGAACACCTGAAAAGGTTCTAGCAGCAATCGTACAGAAGAAATCATTCACGATAAGCCTGGACCTCAAATCCGGGAAGCATTCGGCCGAAGTCTGGACGAACGACATCTCATATGAGTATGTCAAAATAAACGCTGACTACCATACCTGATTATTTGGCGATGGTATGATTTTGCGGTTGTGTGATCGGATGGGTGGCCGGATATGGGATTTTTCAGAATTACCGACGCTGCGCGTCGAAATTTAATCAAGGAACAAGGCAGACATGAAGAAGTACATAGAAAAAGCTTCAATACTGATTGAGGCGCTCCCCTACATACAGAAGCTCCGCGGCGAGAGGATAGTCATCAAGTTCGGCGGAAGCGTCATGGAGAAAGTTGAACTCATGAGAAGCGCGATGAGGGACATCGTCCTCATGGAGTGCGTCGGCATGAAGCCCGTAGTGGTCCACGGCGGCGGCGACGCCATCAGCGCGAAGCTGACATCGATGGGCATTGAAACCAAGTTCATAAACGGCCTCCGTTTCACCTGCGACAAGACGATAAGCGTGGTCGACGACGTCCTGCACAACGAGATCAATCCCCAGATAGTCAAGGCCATCAAGGACGCAGGCGGCAAGGGGCATCAGCTGTCAGGAAAGAAGTTCCTCAGGGCGAAGAAGATGTTCACCTCATGCCCTAAGACCGG
>CAZDNQ010000828.1:0-2368 GCA_964506605.1 uncultured Victivallis sp.
CCTTGAGCTCCACAACTCCAGCAGGCGTTATCTCATAAGCCTGTTTGTAAGACGTGCATCCCATGCCAAGCCCTCCTGTAATTGCCGCCAGAAGCAGTATTTTGAGAAGTTTCATATATTTTTCCTCATTTTCCTTTACTATAATATGCTTTCCGGATTATGTTACATGCGATTTTGCTATAAATTCGGGGGCTCGGTAAATGGCATCACAGTCAAGCATCTGGAAACGGTTCTGGCCGCTTGCATCATCGCAGTTCTTCGGGGTCTTCAACGACCACGCGTTCAGGGCTGTCGCAATATTCGCAGTCGTAGGCGCGGAATCCAGCTCGTCCGAGAACTCCGCCTTCATCTCCATAATAACCATGGTCTACGCCCTCCCGTTCATCCTGTTCCCCTCGCCTGCGGGATTCT
Source organism: uncultured Victivallis sp. (assembly GCA_964506605.1). Taxonomy (GTDB): domain Bacteria; phylum Verrucomicrobiota; class Lentisphaeria; order Victivallales; family GWF2-50-93; genus GWF2-50-93. The sequence continues at coordinate 412 of CAZDNQ010000828.1, forward strand.
TCGCCGACCGCTTCGCCAAGAGGAACGTCATAGTCCTGATCAAGTTCATCGAGCTCTTCTTCATGCTCGCGGGGACAGTCTGCCTTGCGAACTTCGCAAGCTGGGGCCCGATGCCGCTGGCCCTCATAATGTTCCTGCTCGCGGCGCAGAGCGCCTTCTTCAGCCCGGTATTGAACGGAATTCTCCCGGAATACTTCAACGAGAAGGAGATCTCGAACGTCAACGGCCTGAAGGAAATGCTCACCATGATCGCCGTGATCGTCGGCATGTGCGCAGGCATCATCGCGAAGGCGCTGGCCGGCAGCGAACTCTACAAATGCGGCATCTTCCTCTCGTGCTTCTCCCTCACCGCCTTCATAATGTCGCTGGCGATCGTGCCCGGACTCCCGGCCAACCCGCTGGCAAAATGGAGCTGGAACTGGTTCAAAGGATACATCGACGGATTCAAGCTGGTCAAGGAGCACAAGCCCATCCTCCTCTGCGTCCTCGGCGATGCGTTCTTCACCGCGATCGGCACCGGCATCCAGGCACTGCTCATCGTCCACGCGAAATACGCGCTCCACCTCACCAAGGAGATCGAACAGGGCATCATCCAGCTCGGCCTCGCCTTCGGCGTCGGCTTCGGATGCTATTTGGCCGGCAAGCTGTCAGGGAAGAAGGTCGAACTCGGCCTCGTACCCTTCGGAGCCCTGGGCATTGTCGTATTCCTCATCCTGATGATGGTGATGCCGGGCGCGCCGTTCTTCCTTCCGGAGATACCGAAGATCGGACAGCTCGGAGTATACCCGCTCCTGATGGCCAGCATATTCCTGCTCGGCATAAGCGGCGGCCTCTTCATGGTTCCGCTCCGCGCTTACATCCAGAACAAGACCGAGGCGTCCACCAGGGGCACGCTCCTAGCCAACGCGAACGTCCTCTGCTTCGGCGCAATGATCATCTCCGGATTCCTCATGCTTATACTCACAGGCGGCATAGAACATACGGAGACGCAGGACTTCTTCGCGCGGATACAGAGCCATTTCCTGGCGCTGAGCGCGTCGACCGTCATGATCGCCATGAGCGTCGTGACAATAGTCGTGTCGATCTACGCCTGCTTCACGCTTCCCGAATTCATGCTCCGGTTCTTCGTGGTCCTCCTTACAAATACAGTATATAAGATCAAGCTCGAGGGCGAGGACAACATCCCGTCGAAGGGGCCGGCCCTCCTCGTCGCCAACCATGTGTCGTTCGTCGACGGCCTCCTCATAACCGCCTGCTCGTCCAGGTTCGTGCGCTTCCTCATGTACAAGGACTACTACAACATGACCTACCTATCGAAGGTGTTCAGATGGTACGGGTTCATCGAAGTGCCGCCGCCGGACAAGCCGAAGAAGCTCCTCGAAGTCTTCGAAAGGACGAAGGCCGCCCTCAGAAACGGCGATGTCGTATGCATATTCCCCGAAGGCAAGATCACCCGCAACGGGGTCATGGACGAGTTCAAGGAAGGTTTCGCCAGGATGATACCCGAGGAGATCGAAGTGCCAGTGATACCTGTCCGCCTCGGCATGCTCTGGGGTAGCATATTCAGCTATTACTATGGCAAGCTCAAGATCAGGATGCCGATGGAACTCCCGCATCCTGCATCGGTGACAATTGGCAGGCCCGTATCCAAGAACCTCAGCGCGTTCGAGCTCAGGCAGATCATGACGGAACTCGCCGCCGAGAGCGAAAGCCAGCCGCGCAGCATCGAACGCCCCGTCCACTACAAGTTTGCGAAGTTCGCAAGATTCCATCCGTTCCACAGGACCCTCTTCGACGCCGACGGCGGGTCCAGGACCAACTTCTCCGTGCTTGTGAGGGCGGCCGTGTTCAGCCGCGAGATCCGCAGGCTTTCCGCGCCCGACAGGAAATATGTCGGCATCCTGCTGCCCAACACCGTCGGCACGGCGATAGCGACTCTCTCGGTAATGATGGCCGA
>CAZDNQ010000829.1:0-2365 GCA_964506605.1 uncultured Victivallis sp.
AATCATCCTAAATCAATGTGACATCCGGACATTTTACCAGTACTGAGTTCAGGGACAAGGAATACACACCCTTCTTAGCAGATGGGAGGTAGTAACGTGAAATATGCCCTGAAGCATTCTTTATCTTTGTGGAGATGGAATGGATAGTCTTCCTTAAGTCATCATCTGTGATGTTTCTTTCTGACATGTCAAACAGCCTGGCAGCTCTCGCGAAGGGAAGAAATAGTTCCAAAAGGCTCTTTTGACCATCGACCGGCGGCTGTGACTTCTTGCACCGCAGTGCGAGCATCCAGTATAGGGCAAGCTCAAGAGGAGACAGGTTTATCTTTAGATCCCCGATGAGGCAGTTCCCGTTTACGGATCTGGGTTTTATTTCAAGCATCTTCAGCTCCGCCTTATCAGGATTCAAGGCCATGTTAGCAAGCCTTACCGTATCGGAAAAGGTACTGGGTATATCTCCTAACGATTTCCTGAATAGGTTCCTTAGCCTAGGAAACGGAATCTGCGTGAGTCTTACACGGGCCATTGACGAATTGTAGGTTTTGCCATTCAACCTGTAGCGTTTTATCTTAGGATCCGGGAAATAGAATTTCGGGCTCAGCGTAGGACTTTCGAACGGCGGATCTACAAGAACATGGCAGAGCATGTCCTTTTCCCTACCGAGCATTGACATCGCAAGGGCACCGTATGCGCTCATGGTCTTCCTGCCTCCGGCTATGGAAAAGAGCACAATGCATCCGGGATCTTCGGTGAACTGTCTCAGTGTGGCGAGTATATAATTGGAAGCAGCCTCATTATCGCGCTCATCGGATAGGTCTTCTATGTCCTTCTTTCCATCTATATCAGGGATGAGGCGTATATGGCCGGCTGATTTCCCAAACTTGATTCTGGAGGGTTGGACCTTTATGGTCCTTAGCAGATTGTCCCATACTCCGGAATCAAGAAGTTCCTTTTCTATGCACTTTTGTCCGGTTGTCGTGGTAATAACCACCAACTCGTCCGGCACAATTGGCGTTTTATCATTTGCCAGAGAGTGGACTGTTTCGGTTATTACGGCCGGAGAGCTGCCACATAGGGAGATAAGGATTATTCTTTTTCCATTTAACATAAGTTCCCCTGAAAAGCAATAAGATAAATATTGTGTGGCAGATTGATACTTCAATCAGTAATATGAATAATTTGCCGAATAAAGTAGATGCCAGTTAGGATATGGGGCAGCTGATATATGCATTAATATCTAGACTGACAAGGACTAGGCCTTCTTCCTCAAAATTCCTTGGAGCCAGAAAACGCCTCCGGCTTTCACACCCGGTCTGGGAACAAAACCGTGCAGCATATGCGCGCCTATGAATACAGGCAGGCGGAGCACGCCGCTTGAGCCCACATTGAATTCCAGTACCACACGATAGACAGTGTTACCGAAAAAACTTGATGTCTCCACCTCTGTTATTTCTCCGTAGTACTGGCAGTTGGCATGTACACCCTCAGAAGTTCCGAATATAAAAGACCTATCATCGTCCGCTGGGAGGCATGCGTTCTTTGCGCGTTCCGCGTCAGTTTTATCAAACATGCTGATTGCAATCCCTGCAAGTTCAACAAGGTACCTGCATCCGCGCTCGAAGCAGTGCCTGTCCCTATAGTAATCTGGAACAAACATGTCCAATCCCTCTTCCTTGTCGAAGGACATGTTTAGATTCCCTTCAAGTCCGCTCTCCCATTCATATACTCGGTTCATGGTCATTTCCGCCAGACCTCCTTTTATGAAAACCGGAAAGCTGGCGCAAATATTCAACTGTAACTCGTTTACAGGTCTTCCGTTTATGATAAAAACCATCAGCCCTGTCGAAGGAGTTCCTGGCTCCGTATATTTATACCCTACGCCCAGGTCAAAATTTCCAAATCCTACAGTATCTGGTGCATATGCCATTTCGCCCTCAAGATCGGCTGCGAAAAAAAGATCCTTAAACTTGCCCTCGAAGAAGTCCCTTACATCTTTGACGACAGCTCCCCAATGTAAGAAACTGTGGTTTGTGCCCTGTATATACCTTACAGGTGCCTTTCCGCCATATCCGGCTTCGGATGATGTCAGCGGAAAATATTGAAGCTGATTCTCGAAGGAGATTATTCGCCGCGCCGTATCGCTGTCCCTAAGCCTGCCAAGACTGAATAATGCCACCGGTGACCGTATAAGTTCAAAGTTGTCATTCCTTATGTCCTTGCCTTCGTCTTGAATAGTCTTCAAAGCCTTTCTATAATATGATGCGGCCTTTTCAAGTTCTCCCTCGCCTTCATATGCCAATCCAAGCGCACAAAAACAGTCAGATTTCTCTTTTGGGGGGATATCAGAGGAACTGGACAGGACACT
>CAZDNQ010000830.1:0-2364 GCA_964506605.1 uncultured Victivallis sp.
GGAGAAGGACGGGACCTGGAAGAGCTCCGGATATTTCATCAACTAATAAAGTAGCTTGCGACCTCCGGGCGCAAATGGCTCCCATCTCTGTCCCATGCGCCAGGGGATGTCGCATAATGCATCTGAGCAGGTACGTTCTTTAGAATGTACCATCCTAGACCATAGAAGAATGGGACCGGCTAAAGCCCGTCCCTACTAAAAAAAAGCGGCGCGGAGTAATCCGCGCCGCTTAAATTTCAATTCATCTCTGCGGGATAATTACATGACTTCCCCGAGTTTCTTGTAGAAGCCCATACGCCTCTTGGCGTCCTCTTCCGCAAGCTTGTAGAGGTTTTCCGCCTCCGCAGGAGCAGTCTTGAGCAGGCTCTTGTAGCGGCCTTCGCTCTTGATGAAGTCCTGGTAGCTCGCAGTAGCTTCCTTTGTCTCCCATACGAACGGGCTCTTGTTCTCGTTCACAAGCATAGGATTGTAGCGGTACAGCGGCCAGTAGCCTGCTTCAACCGCACGTTTTTCCTCTGTCTGCGACTTCATCATGTCTATGCCATGTGCGATACACGGGGCGTAGGCGAGTATGATTGAAGGACCGTTGTATGCTTCGGCTTCCTGGAAGGCCTTCAGGGCCTGAGGACGGTTTGCGCCCATCGCAATCGATGCGACATAGACGTATCCGTAGCTCATGCACATGAACCCGAGGTTCTTCTTCGTCAGGCGCATCCCTGCATTTGCGAACTTCGCAACTGCCGCGATAGGCGTCGACTTGGAGGCCTGTCCGCCGGTGTTGGAATAGACTTCAGTGTCAAGGACGAGGATGTTTACATTCTTGTTCTGCGCGACCACGTGGTCGAGACCGCCGTATCCGATGTCATAGGCCCATCCATCTCCACCGAGTATCCATACGCTCTTGTCGACGAAGTAGTCCTGGAGCTCCTGTATCTTCCTGAGGATGTTCCTGGTTTCGCCGGACGCCTGCTTCAGAGCCGCAGGAAGAGCCTTCTTCACTTCGTCCTGAGCTGCGATGGCGGCGGGCTTCCTGACATCCCACAGGGCGAGTGATTTCTCAAGCGCCGATTTGAGCTCGGGGGCAGTTCCGTTCTTGAGAAGATTCTCTACGTTCATCCTGAGGATGGCGCGGTTGCTGTCGACTGCGAGACGCATTCCATATCCGTATTCGGCATTGTCCTCGAACAGCGAGTTGCCCCATGCGGGGCCGCGGCCTTCCTTGGTCTTGCAGTACGGTACGGTCGGGAATGTTCCGCCATAGATGGAGGAACAGCCGGTGGCGTTCGCTACGACCATGTTCTCGCCGAAGAGCTGTGTGAGCATCCTCACATAAGGAGTCTCTCCGCAGCCTGCACAGGCGCCGGAGAACTCGAAAAGAGGCTTCTTGAACATCGCGCCCTTGACCGTGTCCTCACCAGCTCCGTCGAGCACGTTCTCAGGAAGCGTGTCGAAGAACTTGTAGTTGTCGATCTCGCCCTTGGAGTGCTCTTCCTCGAGAGTCGAGAAAGCGAGGGCCTTGTTCTTGGCGGGACATGTCTCGACGCAGACGCCGCAGCCCGTGCAGTCGTCGACGAAGAGCTGGATCTTGTAGTCGAGGTTCTTGTCGTTCTTGGTCTTCGATTTCACCGTAATGAATGAAGCAGGCTTCTTTGCGAGGTTCGCAGGCTCTATCTGCTTCGCGCGGACAACGGCGTGGGGGCACGCCATTACGCACATGTTGCACTGGATGCAGTTCTCCGACACCCACTTCGGGACGCGCGGCGCGATGCAGCGTTTCTCGAGGGCGGCTGTGCCGGTCGGGATGACACCGTCGAACGACATCTTCGAAACCGGAACATCATCTCCCTTGAGATGCATGAGCGGCTTGATGATATCCTTGGCGAATGCCGGCGCATCGTCGGCGATAAGCTTGGCAGGCTTGAAGGATGCGGTGATCGCCGCAGGAACCTTGACTTCCTGGAGCGCAGCGGTTGTCGCATCTACGCATTCCCAGTTCTTCTTGACGACATCCTCGCCCTTCTTTCCGTATGCCTTCTTGATGGAGGTCTTGATGAGCTCGATGGCCTTGTCCTTGGGAAGGACGCCGGAGATTGCGAAGAACGCGGTCATCATGACCGTGTTGATCCTGGCGCCGAGGCCGGCCTTCTCCGAGATCTTGAGGGCGTCGATATTGTAGAACTTCAGCTTCTTGGCGATGATCGTCTTCTGGAGATCCTCGCTCAGATGGTTGAAGACATGGGCGCTGTCATACTCTGAATTGAGGAGGAAGACGCCGCCTTCCTTTATTCCGTCGAGCATGTCATAGCGGCCGATATACGCCGGATTGTGGCATGCGACGAAGCTTGGGTTGTAGACAAGGTACGG
>CAZDNQ010000831.1:0-2364 GCA_964506605.1 uncultured Victivallis sp.
TTGCATATTCAAGAAGGGTATCGTCATCAGGCTCATCGTCCCATACCCCCTTCCCTCCCTTATGCCAGCAATGCCGGACAGAGGTCACAACAGGAAATGCTGGACGGTTCGGATCCATGATCTGAAGGCACAGCCCCGCCTTCGACCAGGCGAAGAGATCGCCGTCACCGGTCTGGCGCCCGACAAGCACTTTATTTCCAATCTCATCCGCAAGCCTTATGACATCATCGGCGATCTTCGTCTTCTCCTCGGTATATGCCGAGTATACCACATCTTTGGGAGCAATCTTATTCTTCTTTTCATAAACAGCGACCCTGTCTTCACGGCAAAGAGTGGCGATCTGTGCACGGACAGCGGCAGGATCTGCGAACGCAAGAGCCTTCGCCTTATGCCTCCATCTTTCCGCAATCCTCAGCGAAACACTTCCGCAGCTGTCGTTCTTGCGGATTGAATCGATTTCAGATAAATCTTTGAAAAGCTTTTTCAGGGATTTATGTTCGGGAGGTGAAATAAAGAGTGACGACGCGTTCTTGAGCCTGAATTTATTTTTTGCTTGAACAGCAAGAGAAGCCGGAAATGCCAGCATCCTGCGGAACCATATTTCAGGATACAGGAACGGCCCTATCTCAAGCTTGACTCCACCGGCATCTACAATGCCAGGACCGGCAAGAACAGCATGGTCGATGGAAGGAATCTTCGCGTATGAAAGCGCAGACGCATACACATCAAGAAGGGAATCCGACTCGACGATTATTCCCCCTCCAAAAGCATCAATGCTTGAGCGGAAGACTGAAGTTTCACTAAGGAGTACGTATTTCACATCAAATGCCGCGTTGAGATAGTTGAACTGCTGGTGGTGATGTCCGCCGATCACCGTGCTGCCGTTGCGCGCGAAAAGCGAGCCGTCGCGGTCCGATTCGAGATAGCATTCGAATTCAGCGCCTGCGGATTTCGCAATCCATGCCAAGGTTGGTATCGCACAGTGCAGGTCTTCGCGACTTGAATCTGAAATCAAAAGCCAAAGTATGTTCTTCTTTGTTTTCATAATGCTCCTAACAGTCTCTATTTGATTTGAAATTTAAAGGAGCGCGGGTTTTCCAACCCGCGAGTTGGCGGACAAGAATGTCCTCCCTCCGTTGATTTTGAACCTGGCTCCAATGATCATGATCAATACCTTTCAGGATCTCCTAGCACCTTCTTCAAATCCTCCAGGTGATTTTCATATAGCTCCCGCGGTTTTACGTCCAATTTCCTGCATAGCCAGGCGGCTCTTCCAACCATGGTCCCCATCATTGCCGTAGTGTTCATCACCCTGACAGGAGCCAGCGCCACATGGGTCACGCTGATGTTCCGGCCGGCCATGAAGAGGTTCGAGACTTTCCGTGAATAGAAGCAGCGGTATGGTATTGGATACGGCTCAATCTTCGTATAGGAACCTTCAATGTCCCCGCGCAGCGATTCGAAATTCGGATCATCGTATGCCAGTGAACGGAATTCCTGTCCTGGAAAAAAGCGGGTGTTTCCAGGATGCGGAAAATGCAGGTCGAAATACCAGGTTGCCGTCACGCATGCATCCGGATATATCTCCGGCTTCATGATGTCCTGCTGCCTCAGGACGATGTCTCCAATAAGCCGGCGGGTGTCGCGCTTGCCCATGATGTATCCGGCCCAGCCGAGTTCCGCCTTCTCATAAAAAATCCTGTCCTTGCTCCGGTTCTTCAGGAAGTCCCAGGTGCCATACATGGCTCGGAAATTGTGGTCACGGACACGTTCAGCATCATCTATCTGGTCGTCTTTGAATCCGCTTTCCCAGTTCCAACCTGCGGCATAGGCGTAATGTCCGAACTTGGGCGGATATTTCGGCGTCGAGACATCGACAGATTCCTCGGAGATGCGCAATGCCCATGGACAGTCTGGAAACGACGTATTATTTACCTTATGCTCTGCGAGCCAGAAATTTGAGACTCCCATCAGCACCCCATCGCCTTTTTTCGGAGCTAGCGTTTCTCCAGTTTGCTCGCGTCCCTCACGTCCAATCCTGTAATCCGCCCCTGCCAGAAACCCGACACATGAATCTCCCGTGCAGTCGGCGAACAGAGGAGCAACAAAACGCAGTTCCTTTGAATTCCTGATGTGCCTGGCGCGCAATGCCGTAATTCTTGAATCCTTCATGTCAGCTTGATAAACATGCATTTCCAAACAAAGCAGAATGTTCCTTTCGGATTCGACTATCGACTTCACAAACTCGTCGTCCGGACATGATCTTATTCCTCCAGATCCGCCCATTCCCCTCGGTGTCTTGTGAAGTTCCTTTATGATGTCGGCATTGCGAGGATAGAGACCTCCGTCGATTCCTCCGATGGG
>CAZDNQ010000832.1:0-2355 GCA_964506605.1 uncultured Victivallis sp.
ATCGTCGAGAAGAAGCTCGGGAATGCCAGGCTGCCCTGCACTGCGGGTTTCGAGAAGATGGAGAAGGAGATCGCCGAACTCAGGGAAACGCTCGCAAGGATCGAATCCAAGCTTGGCAAATGAACTTACGCAGAATAATTTTCGGACGGCGTCATCACAGCATCAGGCGCTACCAGAAGATCGCAGGTGTCCTGATCAGGCACGGATTCTATGATTTCGTCGACAACGGCAACCTCCTGAAGTTCGTCAAGTTCAGGCATCGCTACCTTCCCGGGATGGAGGTGATGCGCGACGATGATGAGAAGCTCACCCGCTGGCAGAGGATCAGGAAGGTCTTCGAGGAGCTCGGGCCGGCCTATATCAAGCTCGGACAGTTCATCAGCAACAGGCCCGACCTTCTTCCAAAGGATCTGTGCAGCGAGCTGGAACTGCTCCTCGATGCGGTTCCGCCCTTCGATGGCGACGAGGCCGTGAAGCTCATCGAAAGCGAATTCAAATCGCCCCTGAAGGAGGTGTTCCTGGAGTTTGACAGGACTCCGTTCTCGTCTGCGTCCATCGCGCAGGTGCATGAGGCCAGGCTGCATGACGGCACGAAGGTGGCGGTGAAGATACAGCGCCCCGGAATCAGGCAGACGATAAATTCGGATCTGGAGATAATGATGGAGATGGCCGGACTCGTCGAGAAATATGTCTCCGGCATGGAAGTCATAAATCCGGTCGGCATTGTGAAGGAGTTCAAGGAGAGCATAGCGGAGGAGCTGGACTTCTCCAACGAGGCGTCGAACATCGAGAAGTTCGCGAGGAAGTTCGGCGGCGACAAACGGGTCTGTTTCCCCAAGGTCTACAGGAAGTTCAGCACCCGGCATGTCCTGACGATGGAGCTTGTAGAGGGTGCATCCCTTGCGAAGATCAAGGACGGCGCCGCCGGTGAATTCAACCTCGATCTGATAGCTGCCACACTGAGCGATCTGCTCATGAACCAGGTCTTCGAGCACGGCTATTTCCATGCCGACCCGCACCAGGGGAACATAATTATCCTCAAGGACAACGTGATCTGCTTCGTGGATTTCGGGCAGATCGGCATACTCTCGCCTCGGAACAGGGAGATACTGAAGGAGATCATGATCGGGCTGGTGCTCCGCGATCCGCGCAGGATAACGAACGCGACCATGAGGCTTTCAATCAATTCCGAGATCACGAACAGGGAGCAGTTCGAGAACCAGGTCTTCAGGATAATAGAGAAATATGCCGACAAGTCCCTGGACGAGCTGAACCTGAGCAGGTTCTTCAACGACCTTTTCCGCCTGATAGTCAGCAACAGGCTGATGATCCCTCCTGACCTCTTCCTCCTCGGCAAGGCGATAACATCGCTCGAAGGGACCATCAGGAGGATAAAGCCCGACTTCAACATCATAACCCATGTGGAGCCATTTGTTCGGAAGATGCTGCTCGAGAGCCTTAGCCCGTACAACCTCTTCAAGGGGGTATATTCCAGCCTTTCGGAATACGGCGAGCTGCTTTATGACCTGCCAGGCGAACTGCGCGACATCCTCAGCCAGTTCAAGAACAGGAACCTGAAGATCCAGTTCGAGCACAGGGGGCTGGAGCCCATGCTGCACAAGCACGACCAGATCAGCAACAGGATCTCCTTCTCGATAATCTCTTCTGCGATGATAATCGGCTCGTCGCTCATCATCCATGCGAAGATACCGCCTCTCGTCTTCGGCATATCCTTCATCGGCCTTGCAACCCTCGTCTTCTCCCTCCTCATGGGCGGATTCCTCCTCATCTCCATCATCCGCCACGGCAGGATGTGAGCTTGCATATGCAAAACACGTGGCAGCCCCAAGGAACAACTTTAATGGTCACAGGGAATGCATTGCAGCTGAGTCGCGCCAGTCGCCGGCCATGCGATGGGTAAATCCGACCAATATTCAGAATGATTTGCAGGCATCATGCTTGTGAGCTGCTCTGCTCTTCCTTCGGGATCGCAAGGTTTACCGCATGCCCTACGCCAAGCATTATCCAGAACACAGGTGCAACAGATATGATGGAATCATTGAATATAGCCGTTATCATATAAGCCGTAGTTCCGAGGAAGACCCCAAGTGATACGGTTGTATATATGGAGCGTGTTCTGCTGGTCAGGATTATCTTGACGCTTGTAGCAATATATGAGAAGAAGATAACAAGGATACATAGCATGGAGACAATTCCTGTATTTATGGCAATCTGCAGGTACATGTTGTGGGGCTTGTCTATGATCAGATATGGATCGGCATAATATTTCATCTTGGCCACTGTGCGCCCAGCCTGATTATGATAGATTCTCACCAGTAAACCCGGTAACACTTC
>CAZDNQ010000833.1:0-2355 GCA_964506605.1 uncultured Victivallis sp.
GAGAGCGATTTCTTCATGGCGTCTCCTGTCTTGTTTAGGCATAATATGTGATATATCACGTGATATGTCAAGATGCATGTGAAAGTTTTTTCAAAAAAAATCCCCGCCTGGGATTTCAGAGTCTTGACTTAGGAGGCAGAGAAGCGAAATTACCGTGAAATTCAATTTGCAAACAAGGAGACGGCAGATGGTTTCCCAGAAAAAGCTCCAGCAGCTTGCTAAGAAGCACGGCACGCCGATACTGGTCGTGGACCATGATATCATTCGCCAGAACTACGCGACCTTCAGGAAGCATCTGCCGCGCGTCCAGGCATACTATGCCGTCAAGGCGTTCGCCGACCCTATTGTGGTGAAGACCCTTTTCGAGGAGGGCGCCAGCTTCGATGTCGCCTCCATGCCCGAACTCAACATAGTCTACAAGTACATTAAGGGGATGCCTGCCAGGCAGCGTCAGGACTGGATCTGGGACAAGATCATCTATGCCCATCCCATCAAGGCCGACAAGACGCTGCAGGAGCTCAACCAGTACAAGCCCCTCGTCACCTATGACAACCACGAGGAAATCAGGAAGATCAGGAAATATGCGCCTAACGCGGGGCTTGTCCTGCGCCTCAAGGTGCCAAACACCGGAGCGATGGTCGAGCTCTCCTCCAAATTCGGCGCCGCCCCAGGGGAAGCCGTAGATCTCATCCTCGAGGCGGACAAGGCCGGACTTGTTGTAGAAGGGCTCAGCTTCCATGTAGGGAGCCAGACGACAAACTTTGACAATTACGTGCAGGCGATCAACCTGGCGCACAGCGTGTTCCAGGAGGCGAAGGACCGAGGCTACACTAAGATGAACCTGCTTGACATCGGCGGCGGGTTTCCGGCTCCATATGATTCAAGCGTGAAACCTTTCGGAGAACTTGCCCATAAGATAAACAACGAGCTCGATCGTCTCTTCCCAAAGGACATCCAGATACTCGCCGAGCCAGGTCGATTCATGGTGGCCACGGCCGCCACCGCGGTCTCCAAGATCATCGGGAAGGCCATGCGCGACGGAAAGATCTGCTACTACATCGACGACGGGGTCTACCATACATTCTCGGGCATTCTCTTCGACCACTGCCAGTACCATCTGAACTCCTTCAAGAAGGGGCATAAGCAGATCTGCACGGTTTTCGGTCCGACCTGCGATGCGCTTGACGTGGTCTCAATGTCCGAGGAACTTCCTCCGAACCTCGAACTCGGTGATCTGCTCTACAGCAGCAATACCGGCGCCTACACGATCGCCTCATCCACCCCGTTCAACGGCTTCCCCCCGGCAAAGGTCGTGCATGTGAACCTGTAGGAAGAATGGGTGGATATGTTGTGAATAAAGACCTGTCAACAAGGCACCTGATTATCCTGCGTTTTTCCGTAAGGATTAGGATTTTTCAGGATTGAATAGCATGGATTCGCCTTGGTTTCATCCCGGAGGGATATGAGCTTTTAGCCGGGAGGTGAACCCGTTTAGGGTGACACCCCCGGTTATCAATAAGAAGAATTTCCGACCCCGGCGGGGTCGCAGCTATGTCAGTCGAGATATTTCGGGTTATAATCTACCCCAGCCCTTTTCAGAATCTCGATCAATTCTTCCTGGGAGGAGAGAATCCTATGATGCTCCTCCTGTCCAGATATGTATTTGCGGACAGCCTCAATTGAACTTGCGCTGACAGTAAAGGCCGCATAGCCTTCCTGCCATGCAAAATCTCTTTCGCCGACTTCATCATGAATCCATGTTGAAGAAGATTTTTTCAATTCCCGCATGAAATCGGCAAGGCAATGAGTGGCTTTCAATCTTACGAGGATATGTACATGATCAGCTACGCCTCCGATTCCCTCGGGACAACCTTCGAGCCCTTTTATGGAACCTCCCAAATACTCGTGAAGACGCGTACGCCAGGAAGCGTCTATGATTGGTATTCTTCCTTTTGTGCTGAAAACTATATGATAATGAAGACAAAGATATGTTGAAGACATGTGGGAGATTTCCTGGCTGTCTAGGCTGGCACCCCTCCAGGGTGCGATGATTGGATATTAATTACCGGTGGTGTCAGCCGGAGCGGCTTCAACCACCGGCTAAGAGCTCGGAACCCTCCGGGTTCAAAATGAATTCCAAATTATTTCTTCTGCCCACATTAGCAGATAAAAATTCCGTTTGCAGAATTTTTATTTCCCCTTGCACATTTCCTTGCAGATTGCCTTCAACGCGTCTTCCTGGAACTTGCGGTCGATGGCGACTATCGGGTTCGCGGCGGAGACAGTTACGGTGGCAGTGGACTTCTTGAGTTCGTCCTCGAGCTTTCCGACCGTGCCGTTGAACGAATCCTTGCT
>CAZDNQ010000834.1:0-2347 GCA_964506605.1 uncultured Victivallis sp.
TCTACGATAAGATGTCTTTGAGAAGAGAGCTTTGTGAACAATCATTAAGTTACCGTTAAGTGATTGTTAGCGTACATGATACCGGTAGAATTGAAATCTGGCAAGAACGAGCAGTGGCTGGGAAATGGCTCTGAACCAGGTGTTGGAAAACAGAAGCAGTATTATTACATGCTTGTCGCAAAGAGAATCGTTACCAAGACGAGGACTTTATCTCACAGCTTATAGAGCAATATCTTGACACAAGACCCTGTTTCCTATACTGTTTTCCCTGGGAAGTTCTTATCAACTGCACTCCATTTACAAGATCTTGATTAAACGCTCGAAACAATTTGTCGACTTTGCGAGCCGTTTTGAAAATCGAGCTGAAAAGAATAAAATTAACTTATTAAAAGGAGGAAACTGCAAAATGAACTATTCTTTCTTCAGGAAGAATGCAGAAAAAGTCAGGCAAGCGATGCAGGAAGAGGGAATCGATGTGTTGATCCTGACGCATCAGCAAAAGTACTCCTATGTTGCTGGAACTTACCACAACGACTTTAACCTTGGGAACTGCTTGTTCGTATGGGCAAAGGAAGAGCCCACGCTCCTTGTCTCGCTTGCGGAAATGGGAAGACTCATAACGGAGGGGTACATCAGGGACATCCGTTTCTGGATGCCCGCGTATGCCGGTATAGAGCCTGTAAGCTTTTTGGACACTGTTGTTAAGATCCTTCTTGAGCGCGAATGCCACAATAAGGTGATTGCCGTAGAAATGCCGTCCATTGCATACCTGATGTACGACCACCTTGCAAAAAATCTGCCTGATGCATCCATCGTGGATGGCGAAAGGATGATTAACAACGTTATGATGCACAAGGACGAGGAGGAGTTGGCGCTGATCCGCCGCGCCTGCGCCATCGCTGATGCAGGAACCAGAAAAATCATTGAAAACGTACGGGTCGGAGTTACCGAGGCGGAACTGATTGGATATGCCGAGCTTGAAATGCGGAGGCTTGGCGCCTCGTATTACTATACGCCGAATCAATGTCTCTTTACATCTCAAATGGGCTACGGCGATCATTTGCCGACCGATAGAATTCTGGTAAACGGAGACCGGATCTATTACGATCTGCATCCTGTTTGGGATGAATACCGTACAGACAGCTTCCGGACGCTTGCATTTGGGAAACAATCAAAGGACTACATGAAGATGGTCGAATTTATCAGGCCGGTCATAGATGAATTGAACACGATGTTTGTGCCCGGTGCGAGTACCAAGGAAATTGAGAAATGGTATCTCAGCCGTCTCGAAGAGGGTGGCTATCCTGATATCGGATCCGTTCCTCTCGGGCACGGTATCGGCACAGGCCATCTGCCTCCGACATTTTACCACGATGACGACTATATCCTTGAGGAAAATGTCATGATCGTTCCCTGCGCGCATATCTTCGATTTCAAGACCAATTGCGGCGTATTCGCACTGGAATATGTCGTGTGCGTTAAGCCCGGAAAAGCGGAGGTCTTTACGAAATATCCACTTGATTTGATTACAATCGAATAGAAATATTCAGCCTCCACGTCTGGTACCGGGCATTTCTCTGCATGGGCGGGGATTCCTTGTAAGGGACGGGTACTATAGAGGTATCGAATAATTGGCCAGGGTTATACGACATCATCTTCGGTGGCGGATCGCCTTGGCTGCGTCTCTCTATAGAGCGTTTGCGAGGGGTCTTTATCACTGAGCCAAGGACATGCATGGAAACATCTGATCGGTGGCTCCAACTTAAAACAGAGAAGAAATTATAGTAATCAACGGTTGATAGTCTGCAGTTGAGACATGTGATTAATAACATGATCGACGAAGCTTACCAGTGCTGCAACATGACATCTGTATGCCTTTGTTAGTACTCTTCTTCAATTGTAATAATGAGTGATAACGATTTCCGATCCGAGAAAAAACTCCTTAAAAGGTCTGCGGAAGTTCTGATGATGGGCTGGTGATGCTTCATTCAAAACCTCGTCCTTCTCCGGCTTCTTCATAGGTCACGCCATCACGGATGTGATAGATGCGTTTGAAGGTTGGAATGATCTTTTCGTCGTGAGTGACAACGATGATAGCGGTTTCAAATCTACGTGCCATCTCGTTCAAAATACGGATCACCGCCAATGCGCGTTCGCTGTCAAGCGGCGCGGTCGGTTCATCGGCAAGGATCACTGGCGGACGATTGACCAAGCCCCTGGCGATGGCCACCCTTTGCTGTTCCCCGCCGGAGAGTTGCGAAGGCATAGCCTTGGCACGATGCACCACATCAAGCGCTTGCAATAACTCTATTGCCCGTTGGCGCGAGTCGGCATTGGGCTTCCCTGC
>CAZDNQ010000835.1:0-2334 GCA_964506605.1 uncultured Victivallis sp.
CCTGGTAATAATCTCCTCGCTGGCCCTGACTGGAACCATCCTGGGATTCCTGACGGCGGGAAAACTGATTGACAAGTTTGGAATAAAGCGCATGCTCCTTTTCATCCATTTCTTCTTCGCGGCAGTCAACCTGACCCTGTTTTTCATAAGCACGAACACGGCATTCAACCTGATACTAATCACTGTCCTGCTGGCGACATATGGTTTCGCCACAGCCTGTTCATCAATTGCAATCTCCACGGAGATGATGGAGCTGGCATCGCCCAGCAACAAGGCGATGTCCATGGCTTTCTGCGGCAGCTGTTTTGCTGCCGGCACCGGCGGGTCGCGCCTTCTGGCATCGCTGATACTCGGTTCCGGACTGCTGGCGCCGCAATGGTTCATCGGCCCAATGAAAATATCCCATTACCAGACTCTTTTCCTGGTGTACGGCTGCGCCATCATGTTCGTATGCCTCCTGCTTGTGCTGGTTCCGGCAATATTCCCAAAGGGCAACTACCGGTATATGCCGAGCTGATCCCGGAGCACCGGCGTCCTGCCTGTGAAATCTGATGAGTCCCTGGTAGCGTACGAATCCCTGGAGTGCTGAAGCGGAGGTTTTACGGAGATTCAGCTTTGTCCCCTGCTAAGCCTTGCTTCGCAGAAGTAAAGAATGAAGATGCGATTCATAATGTCTGCCATGTCAGAAACAGTCCGTGCAGGTCCGTGGCTAAACTTTCTGCGACTGGCAAACTGTTATCGCCGCAACTCCAACTATATCATCAACCGAGCATCCCCTTGAAAGATCGTTGACGGGTTTCGCGAGGCCTTGGAGGATCGGGCCGTAGGCGGAAGCGCCGGCGAGACGTTCGACCAGCTTATAGCCGATGTTGCCGGAATTGAGATCCGGAAAGATCAGGACGTTGGCGTTCCCGCCCAGGATTCCATTCCTGCATTTACGTTCTGCGACTTCCGGGACGAGGGCCGAATCCGCCTGCAGTTCGCCGTCGACTTCCGCTTCGATTCCGCAAGCCCCCAGCATCTCAACCGCAAGAGGTATTGCATTCCGTATCTTGAGCGTCGAATCATCTCCCGCGCTTCCGTGCGTCGAGAATGACAGGAAAGCAATCCTGGGCTTTTTCCCGCAGATGAACTTGAAATGCTCAGCGGAAGAAACTGCAATTTCCGCAAGCTGGGCGGAATCAGGATTTGGATTCACTCCGCAGTCGGCAAAGAGCAGGACTTCGTCTCCGGATATTGTCGGCGTCTTCAAATCCATGAAGAAGGAACCGCTGAGGATCTTTGCGCCGTCCTTCAGGCCTATGACAGCCAAGGCGGCCCTGAGAGTTTCCGCAGTGGCGGCGAGGCTTCCTGCGACCATTCCGTCAGCCTGCCCATGCCGGACCATCATCGCTCCGAAGAAAAGCCTGTTCCTGACAAGCTCCAGGGCCTTGTCGTGGGTCATGTTCTTCCTTCTGCGAATTTCGCAGAAATCTGCGGCGAACCTGTCGAGCATCTCAGATTTCAGGTGGTCGAACGAATGGAATTTCCTGTCATCGATTCCGTCCCTGGCGCTTGCATCGCCGATCTCTGATTCAGTGCCAAGCAGTATAGGAACGGCGATCTTCTCCTCGGCGATCTTTTCGGCGGCAAGCACCACGCGGGGATCATTGCCTTCTGGAAAGACGATCCTCTTCCCCGGAGATTTACGGGCGTGAGCAATAATTTGTTGGAGAAAATCCATAGTTTGCATATGACATAAATGACTAAAAGGACATAAAGGGCAGCCCGCCGCTTCTCCGATTCGATTAATTAGTTGGCAACCGGATGCGGATGGTTCGGATCATGGGACATGACTGATAGCGTCTCCCTGGCGATCATAAGTTCTTCGTTGGTGGGCATAACTATCGCCTTGCATTTGCTGGCCGGCTTGGTTATGATTCCCGGGATGCCCTTGCACGCCTCATTCTTATCGTCATCGAGGTCGAATCCGAGCCCGTCGATCCTGTCGAGGATCTTTTTCCTCACATAGGCGCTGTACTCGCCAATCCCCCCGGTGAAGACTATTGCATCGGCGCCGTCGAGGAGCGCAATGTAGGAGCCGGCATACTTGACAGCCCTTATGATGAACATCCTGAGAGCGCGGAGCGCCTGCTGGTCGCCGCTCTCGGCGGCGTTGATTATGTCGCGCATGTCGCTGCTGTTAATTCCACCGACCCCGAGCAGACCGCTCTTCTTGTTGAGGAGCTTGTCGACGTCTGACGGGGACATTCCGAGCTCGATAAGGCGGATGACCACCGCAGGATCAATGTCGCCGCAGCGCGTACCCATTACAAGGCCTTCGAGAGGAGTCAT
>CAZDNQ010000836.1:0-2333 GCA_964506605.1 uncultured Victivallis sp.
GCCCCAGAGCATCGCGGAACACAGCGCGGCGAAGAAGATCGTCAGCGCGGAGACGAGAGACTGCGCGATCATAACCGGCCATATACCAGCGCCAAAAAGCTTGTGGGCCACCGGCAGGAATACGGCATAGTAGAACGGCTGGTAGTAGAAGTCGCCGCTGAACTTCCCCCCGGATATTTTCTCCGAAAGCTCCTTGTATGTCGCCATGTCGGTATACGCCGAAGGACGAGAGACCTGGACATCGTTCTGAAGGAGCTCCCTGCAGACCTGCAGGCGGAGCAGCAATCCTGCAGCGACAATTACGAGGAGCAGGATATAGAAATGTTTTTTTATCATACAGTTATATTTTTTCCGGAAGGAAAAAAATATCACATGCTCATCAGCTCTTTTTCCTTCTTGAGAAGGACTTCGTCGACTTCCTTGATGTAGGTGTCGGTGAGCTTCTGGATGCCGTCGAGCTTGGCCTTGAGATCATCTTCGGTGATCTCCCCGCCCTTCTGGGCCTTCTTCGCGACCTCGTTGCCGTCGCGGCGGACGTTCCTTATCGCGACCCTCGCCTCCTCGGCGCGCGACTTCACCTGCTTCGCAAGGGAGGCGCGCCTCTCCTCGCTGAGCTCCGGAATCGGCAGCCTTATGACACGGCCGTCGTTGACAGGCGAAATTCCGATGTTCGATGCGATGATGGCTTTCTCAATAGCGCCCATGGACGACGGATCCCAGGGCTGTATCACAAGAAGGCGCGCCTCGGGCGTGGTGATGCCGGCAAGCTCCTTGAGCCTGGTTGGAGTCCCGTAGTAGTCCACGGTTATGTTGTCCACCAGGGAGGGAGAAGCCTTTCCCGTCCTGACAGCCGCAAAATCCGACTGCATGTGCTCGACTGTCTTCATCATGTGCTCTTCCACATGGTCCATCAGCTGTCCGATCGATACGTTCATATGTCCCCTCCTTAAATGTATGTGGGGCTTTAGCCCGACAATAATATTGTTTGATCAATTCCGAACTTTTAATTTATTCTCCATTCC
Organism: uncultured Victivallis sp.; assembly: GCA_964506605.1. Classification (GTDB taxonomy): domain Bacteria; phylum Verrucomicrobiota; class Lentisphaeria; order Victivallales; family GWF2-50-93; genus GWF2-50-93. Next base: position 1,023 of record CAZDNQ010000836.1, read on the forward strand.
GGCAAAAACAAGCCTGTCCACGGATTCTTGCCAACAGATATACACAGATAAAACAGGTTTAAATTTGACCAAGTGTTGCTATCTTATGGAATTGGAATACAAACCATCAAGACGAGGCCGAAATGAAAAACACGCTCAGACACTGTGGAAGGATCCTTAGGCTGCAGGGCTATGTATTGGCAGCTGCCATCGTGTTCCTGACTGCATCATCATGCTCCCTGTTCAGGACACCGAAGGACATACTTTTCCCGTTGATCACCCCCGACGGCTCCGTCTTTGAGAAAAACATCCGCGTAACACTTGCATATCCGGAAGACAACGTCGAAATCAGATATACGCTCAACGGCACAGACCCTTCCCCCTCCTCCTCGGTCTACAGCTCCCCTCTGACCCTGTCGGAGTCATGTGCGTTAAGGGCTGCAGCTTTCAGGGACGGCATCCTCCAGGGAAGCATTGCAAGGGCAGGTTTTTCAAAGCAGGCCCCCCTGGACAGGCCGAAAAGGATCATCCTCTGCGTTATCGACTCGATGAACCGCACCATGTTCGACAGGCTTCCACTCGACAACATGAACAGGCTGATTGCTAACGGAGTACTGATACGAAGCACGGAAAACATCCTGCCATACATCTCCAAGCCATTCCCTTCCGAAGGCTACCCTTGGTCACTCCCGGCGTCGATCCCTGCGCTCGCGGCAGGCACGGTCTTCCTCGGCACTCCCGACCTGGGCAAGCACATGATCCAGAACTGCTTCTCGGACAATACCGCGTTCATCTCGAATTCCAGCATTTTCTTCAGGCCGAAGGATCCTTCTAAATACCCATACATAACCGACGGCTACAAAATTTCCCATAATCTGATGGAATCAGAACCGGGACAGGAGACCGAAAACAGCGACAAGGCCGTCTTTGAAGATGCCAGACGCGTGATAGAAAGCTATGATCCCCCACTGCTGTCGCTGTATCTCAACGCGGTAGACCACGCGGCCTCGGAGGACATCAAGGAGAACAGGATAATCTGGGACAAGGAGTCCGGATGGTATAAGACGATGATGGACACAGACCGCAACCTGGGAACCTTCATCTCTTGGCTGGAAAAGAAAAACTACCTCCAGGATACGGTAATAATAATAACCGGCAGCACGGGAGTCAACGAGAAGGAATCCCATGCCATCTATGATACCGACGCCACGGTAGTTCCAACCATCATCTCCGGTCCGGGAGTGAAGAAAAGAAAAGTCCTGCCCTATTCGGAATCGGTCGACATCATGTCGACAATCTGCTGGCTGTCCGGCCTGGAATACCCTCAGTCAT
>CAZDNQ010000837.1:0-2333 GCA_964506605.1 uncultured Victivallis sp.
GAGGAACTATATTACGGCAAAGACACCGCGTTGCACTTGATGCTTGAACCTAAGATGCGTAACATCAAACTCTTTTAGCGTTCTAAAAGCTCGTTGAAAAGCAGCAATCGAAGTCAATGAGCTATCGCGATAATAGATGGTCTCGAGACTTATTGGCATATCTTCGTCATCCAGCGATTTTATCCCCGTCTTGCTTATATCAACAAACCTCAAGCGGGCCAATTCGCTAACGCCTTTCAGATGCCGAATTGGGTTGCCGCTAATGTTTAGGCCGACAAGGTCTTTCATCGCTTCAATTCCGTCAAGCGAACTCAAGCGTCCATTCTGCAATGACAGGATTTCGAGTTTGTTGTTTTCGACTGACTTCATATCTATCAACAAGGAGCCTTCAATATACAAATTTCGCAAATTTGGAAACAGCCCCAAGCCTTTCAAATCAGCGATTTTCCCTCCGTTAATGATATCTATTCCGGTAATCAAGGCCCGCTGCTGCGAGTTCATTTTCGCCGCGATGTCAGACAATGAAACCGGTTCAGCCATGCCTAATTCTTCAAGCTCCGAAATTGTAAGGACCAAATCACCAGAGGATCGATCAACAAGGAAACCTGCTTTCGAGCCATCGATGACTTGCTCTTTTTTACAGCAAGCACAACAGATAATGACAGCAACTCCGACCAGGGAAAGGTAGCAAATCCTGTGTTTCGGCATCGTCCCAGTTCCTTTTTAATAGGGTGTTTTCACTTACTCGTACAAGAAAAACTCTGGATCATACGTCCTTATTCCCAAAGACCGGTAGCATCAAGCCCGAAGCCGTCGTCGAAAAGCTCAAGGCAATGAAGCTCGCCACGGCAGCCAAGACCGTCGAGGAAGGAATCCGCGAGACGCTCACGTATACGGCGTTCCCTCGGGAGCATTGGCGGAAACTCAGGACGAACAATCCCATGGAACGGATCATGCGGGAGACCAGGCGGCGCACGCGGGTTGTCGGCAATTTCCCGGACGGCAACTCCGCACTGATGTTGGTGACTGCCCGGCTACGATATGTATCTGGCCGGGAGCGGGGAACTAAGCGATACATGAACATGGACTTGCTGTTAGGAGGTCCTGTCGGCTACCAAGTATTCGAGGCCTGAACGGGAGCCAGACGAGGACACCCTGACAAATGTGTGAAAGAATATTGGCCCTACCGAAAGGCCGCACTACGCGTTGAAAGGACTTTGTCCAAACCAAGTCCTATTCAGGTCTTTCATTCGATAAGGAAGCTTACCGGCAAGCCTTGGCGGATTCACGGAAACGGAGGCTTTCAGATAATCGCGCGTCATGTGCCCCCTGCATGCTATTTTCCCTGGATGCCGAGGAGGAGCTGGCATGATTCGCGGACGAATGTTCCGAAACAATTCTCTGGTAGATCTCAATCCTTCTCTCGTATGTCAAAGAGCTCCGGTCTCTATGCCGATCGTAGGGCCTTAAGCCTCGTAGCCGGATAGGCCAGGGGCGGCTCCGATTTCGGAACCACGGATAGCCGTTTCCTCGTCACTTGAGCTGAGCCTTGCAACCGACATTAATTATGATAATATATTCTATATGCCCGAACAACGAGCGAGCCCAAAGGATATTGACTTTTTTTATCAGTTACATACGAAAAACCAACCAAGAGATTGTCCTTATTATTAATAATAAATGGTTTTGCTTCCGACATAAGGTATGCCGGACCATCGAACATTTCGATCTGGTTAAAAACCTTTTGATACCCAGTTTCCGGGTTAAAAAAGGCCGGATAATAGCTTGCAAAGCCATCTTGATCGCATTTTTTCTGGATTGCACCTAAGAACATTCCATTTTTTGCAATGTGTCCATAGAACGCAGGTATACTTAAGAACTTCATTTCGTCAAACACTGGATTATCATTATTAGTCTTAAATAGAATAAACTCTGTAAACTGATAGGCAGGAGAACGAATACATAAGGTATCTTCCATCCGTTCAACGATAACGTCAGGATCATTAAACGAAGCTAGTTTTTTCGCAACAGAGGACTCCGTACTAAACGATGACAGATCATAGAAGGTTTCTGAGTAATCACGTGTTGAGACTTTTATAAGCTGGTCTTTTAGCCTCGAACTCCTTTTGTACCAATAAAAAAATTGATCTATATTGTTATATTTTCTTTTTAGTCTTTCGGCGTCAATTATCAGGGAACGGCGATATTCGCCCCTCGAGTAAGAAACGAGACTATCATCGTTCTGAGCAATTACTTGATACAAAATGCCCTGTACCTTCACCCCGTCAACTATTGTTCCTTTTTTAAGGTCAATAACTACAAAAGAATCTTTA
>CAZDNQ010000838.1:0-2329 GCA_964506605.1 uncultured Victivallis sp.
ATTCAGAACTCCATGAACTACGGGCTCTTTACCGGGGGCATTGGTTTCCACTATGGCGTAGAAAGAATGGGAGCGATGGTCGTGCCGGCTGCAACCGGAAACACCGCCAGACAGCTTGAAATGATGATCGACTTCGGCGTAACTGCAATCCACTGTACCCCTTCTTATGCCTTTTACCTTGCCGAAACCGCTGAAGAAATGGATCTTATAGACAAACTCTCCTTAAAAGCCGCTATATTCGGAGGGGAGCCCTGGTCCGAAAACACGCGGAAGCAGCTCGAAAAGCGGCTCAACCTTAAAGCCTATGACTGTTACGGCCTGTCCGAGATGTTTGGTCCAGGAATCGGGTTTGAGTGCCAGGAGCAGGACGGCCTGCATATCTGGAGCGATAACTTCCTTGTAGAAGTCCTTGATGAAAACGGAGAACAGGTATCAGAAGGTGAAAAAGGCGAACTTGTCCTCACTTCCATCAACAAGGAAGGCTTCTGCAACGTTCGATACCGCACAGGCGACATGACAAGGCTTCTTGAATCCGAATGTGAGTGTGGCCGGACAACCACAAGAATTTCCCGTCTCATGGGCAGAGCCGACGACATGCTGATCGTAAGAGGAATCAACGTTTTCCCCTCCCAGATCCAGGACGTGATCTCTCGCATCCCGCAGGTAGGCGAACACTTCCAGCTCATCCTTGACCGTAATAAACACATGCTAGACGAACTTACAATCGAGGTCGAACTCGAAGATAATGCCTTTACCGGCGATCTCAAAGACCTTAAAGCCGTCCAGAATTATGTACAGCACGAACTCAAAGCTGTCCTGAATATCCGCACAAATGTCGAGCTCCTTGAGAAAGGTAGCATCGAAAGAACCGCAGGAAAGGCAAAGAGAATCATCGACAGGCGGCCGCAGCTCTAACCGGAAGGGCAGCCTCTATTAACAATAAATCAGGGAAAAATTATTCCCTGGTCTTTTTTTAACCTTTTTTGAGACCTGTTTTTCAGCAGTCCTTTTTAGATTACTCCAGTTTCTATTATTCAGCTCGTGTAGCAGAGAGAATCGCTTTTCAGAACCTTCAGAATTCCGGACAACCCTATGCTCGACGAAATATAGTGATTTTTGCGTAAAATCTTAAAATAAACTGAAATTTTTTGATTTTGTTTAAATGAAGCCTACAATAAGCCAAAATTTTAAAATAATCTATTTTGGCCATCTGAAGCAATAAAAAAGTATTATAAAATACAGCTCTGGCTTGTAAATACAAAAAATGAAGAATACGAAAAATGAAGAATACGAAAAATGAAGAATACGAAAAATGAAGATATGTGTTATAGGTAACACATATCAGCCAGAGTTTGAATTTGCCTTAATATCCCGATTGCTTTTACCTTAATTCTTTGGATCAAACTTTATAGCCCGGTCGTACACTATCTCTGAGTAGGCTGGCCCGGTTTTTGTTGTGTTCTCCATGTAGGCTCTCCAGGCAACAAAAAGCGGCTGATCAGGCTCTATACCGTGAACTCCCACGCCAGAGGGAACCTCATAGCAGTATTGATCATCTTCGCTGCAGTTCCTGGCGAGCTTGTAGACATACAGGTATTTCGCATTTGGATTGTCAGGGAGGTATTCCTCGGCAGATCCATTGAAATCTGCGTCTGTAATTGCTCTAACACCATTCCACACATCTGCTCCGTATATTGCGAAGTTCGAGTACGTCGCCTTTCCTGTGGCTACATGGTTAACCCCATAGACAATTATGAATTCATTGGAATCGTTGCCTAGGGTAATTGCCGGTTCTCGCAAGAAAGGATAGTACAGCGAGGTGTTAACGAAAGGAGGTGTAGGCGAAGAGATAGTCTGGTTTGCTGTCCATAAATAGCACGCATCGTTGTTAGGACCTACACCGTTAATTCCTCTCTGGATAGCATCACTCCCTACAGGAACTGCCTGACTGGTCGGAAGTTCTGTGGCACTCGATTCATTATATTTGTTAAGAATTGCAATCCTTAGCTCTTCGAGATCATCCATAAGCTCAAACTCTGTTTGCCCGGTTCCGCGGACTCTTAGCTCCGGATAATCATACGGGTCCAGCTCCGTAGTGTTGTTGGGAGTAATTCTGAAAACAGTTGCAGGCGTATTATTTATATAATCATCACCAGCCTGTGTGTCATTGAATAAAGCTGGGCGGACAAATGCGGCAAACGTATCGGAATTATTCTCCAGTCCCATTTTTAATATGGTTGATGGCAACACCTGGGTGTTAATTATATCGTCTGAGTATCCCGCAGATTGGGCAGCAGCTCGGATGCGTTGGTCAATGCCTCTGTCGGCC
>CAZDNQ010000839.1:0-2328 GCA_964506605.1 uncultured Victivallis sp.
GGGATCCTCTATGCTGCGACGATGGGGGAGCGCCCGCCGGCCCGGGGGGGCCGGTTGGTTTTAAGAGCGGGGTATCGATCACTGACAACTATTTCGCAGAGGACGCAGACTTTTTGAAAGGAACGCGCATGAGTTCGTATGATTGCTGCCCGAACGCCGGCCACAAGCCGCATGGCTTGATAGTCGCCTATATGAACATTTATCAATGCGAGGTCTGCAAAACCAAATTCTGTCATGCCTGCCGTAGCTCCAACGAAGGGCGCCGCTGCCCGGATTGCGGCTCGGAAAGAAAACCGAAAATTTGGGAGGCCTATGTAGTTTGATTTATTGGACTTAAATGCCCTGGTTCAAGGGCAAGTTTGACTGTACTGCTACGAAAGGCAAAGGCAAGACCTTGTTAGCTGAACCTTACTTTCACACATTCACGAATTTAAAAGAAGGAGGTCTCAAATGAGCTTGTTCTCAAAAAAATACGTTCCTGGCGGTGTGCATCATGTTCGCATCACGGATCATTCTTTTCAAGAGGCCCTGGAGGCTGTTCGCACTGATCCTGAGGTCAAACAGGTTTACCATGACCTTTGCCAAGGATACGATGTTCTGAAGCATGAAGCGCACGATTTCCCGGTAACCGAGATTGTGGGTGCCTTCATGCTCAGCTATCAACTCCAGGAGGAGGCAGCGGGGGTGCCCGAAAATCTTCAGGTCAGGAATGTCAAATTAGGGCATAAAGATAAGATTGAATATGAAAAATTCGTCGATTCTTACAATGCCAGCATTGATGCTGAGGTCGAACGTAAAAATGAAGCGTGGGACAGTAAGGGTATGGGAGGGAAGCTGTTTAGCCTCGCAGCCCAGGCGGCTGCAAAAGGAATTGCCAAGGCAGCTACTGGGAAATCAGAGGATATCAGGTTTTTCGAAAAGACCTTTGCCAATTATCTCTGCGGAGATTCTAAACAAGCCAAGTCCTATCTGCTCAATTTTGCAGTAGAATTTGGCGGAGATGATGAGGGACTCATCGATGTAGTGAAAATATTAAGAGAAAATTTCTGGGTATCTGAATTTGCCAAGTACAACCGCAGCAGATAACAGAGAGTTAAGCGGATGCACAGCGCAAAATACTATAATAACAAATTCAGACATGACTATTTAGCGAGGCAAAATTGCTATAGTCATTGTTAATAATTGCAATTTATTCGTTTAGGAGGTTGAAAATGGCAAGTTGGGTTGATGTTAAGGGGTTTATTAGAAATAATTATAAACTCCAAGATGATGAAGGCGATTGCTTTAAAATTGTCTTTAATTTAGGTAGTTCGAGAAGTCAAGTTGTATTTATTCAAAAAATAAAAACTAGAGCGGGTGATATTTGGATTCAAATTTCTTCCCCTGTCGGAATCATCGAACAAGAAAATATTGACGATGCACTTGAATACCTAAATGAAAATATTTGCGGGGGGATGGTAAAAATTGGTCATAGACATTTTGTGCGGCACTGTTTGCCAATTGAAGATTTATCATCGGATGAATTTGATGTGCCCTTAAGGGTTGTAACGATGGCGGCTGATGAACTTGAACAGAAATTTGTTGGAGGAGATCGAAATTAACACTTAACGAATGCTTCAACCAGACAACCGGGCCAAGCCCGGTTGTCTGGCTAAGTAAATGCTATCAATGCAGGGATCCAGTCAGGGGGAATTTCGCCTGATCCGGTTCTTTACTCAGTAATTCGTGATCCCTACCAACAAGATCGATTCATCACAGCCGCGTGCGGCTGTGAGCCGAGAGTCGCCGCTTGCTTTTCTCTCCGGTGGCGACCCGAAATTCAAATATACATCCTCCTGGTCGTCTTCATCCAGGCAGATGAGAGCAACGCATGCGATTTTTGGCGGAGGCGGAATATGTTCACGGTTAAAGTCATCTACTCCAGTTCAGGCAAACCTCGCATAGGGGCACGTGTTGCTGCCAGTTTTGACGGATTTCGTGGAGTAACGAAGGACGAATATACGGATTCCAACGGCGAGGCCCACTTCGACAATAATCCTGGAGGCGGCAAGGTCTATGTGGATGGGAGTGAAGTCTATAGGGGCAAAATTGAAGGTCGAATCGTTCTGTATGTGTAATGGTGAGATTTTGCCAACAGCAAAATAGTGGATATTCCACTGGGACACACAAAGCCAGCCGCAGTCACATTTGCTCCGGCACGGATCCTACTTCGCAAAGCTGAAAGTGCTTCGCGCACTTGAGTAGTGTGAAGACAAGCACAAGATTTGGCACTTCGGAAGGGATCCGGCTGACCCGGCGACGGCTTGGGCGATGCCGGCTGCCCTATGA
>CAZDNQ010000840.1:0-2326 GCA_964506605.1 uncultured Victivallis sp.
AGTGTCGAGAACTCGTATGGCGATGACATTTCTACCGGCCTTAAAAACGCCCTTGGACAGCTTATAGATCCGGGGAGACTGCCATTGATCCATGCCGCCTACCTGTACGCCATTGACATATGTCGTATCTATGTCATCAATCATTGCAAGGCTTAGAGTTGCATCAAGATTCGCCCAGGCTTCAGGCAACTCGATGGTCTTGCGGAACCAGACGACTCCGTCAAAGTCAGAAAGTCCGCATTGCTCCCAGTTCTTTGGCTGATTCTCCATTTGTTTCCAGTCGGTTGTGTCCAAGTCGGCATTCGCCCAGCCAGCCTTGGTGCCCGGATCGTTGTCCTTCCACCATGCGTCCATATCCTTTATGAAATCAAAGTTGCCTGCTTTTACCTTTTTCACTTGTTCCTGGAAAGCGGCAATGCCGTCCTTGAAATCCGGTACAGTGCCAAGTCCTTCCAAGCTTGTCCAGGCTTCCGCGATAGTCCCGCCCCAGGAAGTGTGTATTAGGCCAATTGGAATATTCAGTGCCTTGAATAGCTCCCTGCCGAAAAAGTAACCAGCCCCGGAAAAACCGCCCCAGCCTTCAGCTCCTACTGTTTCCGGGCTGCATACAAGCCATTTAGCCTGCATCGGCTGATTGGGATAGAACACGCTTTCCGGTTCGAAAGCTATCTTCTTTGGAACCGTGAACAGTCGTATGTTCGGATAGTTCGCATCTGCGACTTCCTTTTCTCCGTCCTTGCAGGCGCGGATACCCATCTCCATGTTTGACTGTCCGGAGCAGATCCATACATCACCGAGCATGACGTTCTTGAGGACTGCAGATTCGGAGCCGGTGATTTTCAGTTCGTAGGGGCCGCCGGACTTATGGGCAGGGAGTTCGACTTTCCACTTTCCGTCGTCGCCGGCCTGGCAGGCGGCCTGTGCGCCATCGAGTTCGACAGTGATCTTTGTGCCGGGATTGGCCCATCCCCAGACAGGAGTCTTTACATCCCTCTGCAGGACCATGTTGTCTGTGAAAAGAGGATGGAGGAAAGGTTTCTGGCTAGGGGCCTGCGCGGTTGCAACCGTATTTACTGTGATAATGGCCAGACATATGAGGACGAGTTTGCGCAATATCATTTTAGAATCCCCTCTTTATTATATTATTAAGCTCAAAATGTTAATCGGTGAACTGTAAATGTCAAGCTGTCAGGCGACGGAAAGCATCCTAGGCTCCTGCGATGGCCGCAAAACTTGAAACACTGTCGTCAAACTTTTTGCCTATAGCCGTAGAAATCCTTTCAGCCGACTTTGCGGATTTCGCAATTGCGAAGAGGGACGATCCGCTGCCGCTGACTTCAACTCCCAATGCGCCGGCTTTAAGCATCTCCCTCCTGAGCATATGCAGAAAAGGGAATTTCCTCCATAACGCCGGGGCAAGATCGTTCCGGAGGAGGGGGGCAAGCTTCTTTGGATCATTTCTCTTAAGGGCAGACAGCGCATTATTCAGCGAAACCTTGCTGTCAGATTTAATCCTGTTCTGGTACGCCCATCTGGCGCTGACCGGAAATCTGGGAAATACAACGGCTATTGGAATTGTGCGTTTTATCGGAAGCGGTTTTAAATTCTCTCCTATGCCATTTGCAACCGAAGGCACAGGATTCAGGAAGAATGGAACATCGGCCCCGATCTTTGACGCCAAATGAAGAATGTCCATTTCGGAAATTTTACCTGGATATTTCTTCTGCAGAAGCCTCAGCGTGGCGGCGGCGTCGCTGCTTCCTCCTCCGAGTCCGGCAGCAACAGGGATCCTCTTGGTCACATGTATATTCCACGCGGCCTTGACCTTTGCCAGCTTCGCAAAAGCTTCTGCGGCCTTGTAGCACAGATTGTCCGGTCCGGACAGCGTAGGCTCGGAACATGTGACTTCAAGTTTTCCGTTTTTTGAACCGGTCAAGATGACTGTATCGGATGGATTGTCGAGTGGAAGGAATATCGTCTCAATCTCATGGTAGCCGTCTTTCCGTTTCCGGACCACACGGAGGAAGAGGTTTATCTTTGCCTTGGCAGTTGTTTTCATCTTATAATTTTTTCGCGGAAAAAATTATTTCTCAAACACTTTATAGTGCTTGTTGTATGCATGGAGTGTCTCTGTTATCAGAACCGCCAGTTTTAACGCTTCAAGACCGTGCCTGCCTGAAACTTTGGGAGAAGGGGCCTTTCCCGTCTTTTTAGCGGTCAGGGAGCATTTTACGAAGTCTTCAAGCTCCTTCTCAAGAGCGTTGTGGTCATCAACAGGTACCGCCTGTTTCTTTATGCCAATGAGTCCCCTGGTATACATGACCCC
>CAZDNQ010000841.1:0-2318 GCA_964506605.1 uncultured Victivallis sp.
CCTCCGGTGGAGCCTGGCCTGAAGATAGCCGTCCTTGGACGGCCGAACGTCGGCAAGTCCTCCATCGTTAACCGGCTTGTCGGGCACAAGCGCGTGATGGTCAGCAATATTCCCGGTACGACCCGGGACACGGTTGAAGTCGCCTTTGAACTCGAATGCAAGGATGGAAAAATTCCAGCCGTGCTTGTCGATACCGCCGGACTCCGCCAGAAGCGCAAGGCCGACACGTCAGTAGAGATATTCAGCATCATGCGTGCGGAGGAGGCGGTTGAACGCGCCCAGCTCATACTTTTCGTGGTTGAGGCCAGCATCGACGGCGTGACTGCGCAGGACAAGAAGATCGCGGACCTGATATCACAGTCGGGGAAGGGCTGCATCATACTTGCAAACAAGTGGGATCTCTGCCGCAAGGCGGTGAAGCGCGATGACGTATACGATGAGATCCGCTATAGCATGCCGTTCATGGATTATGCGCCAGTCGTATTTATTTCCGCGCTTGACGGCTCCAACTTCAACAAGATAACTGCGATGATGGCCGAGGTGCGGGAGAACATGAAGATGCAGATACCAACCTCGCTTATCAACAAGATCCTCAACGACGCCACATCGAAGAATGCCCCGTCGGCGATTGGCACGGTCAAGCACCATTTCAAGATCTATTATGCCACGATGATCGGAAATGAACCGCCCAGGTTCCTCTTCTTCGTGAATGATCCGGGTGTCTGTACTTCGAACTATCTCGCATATCTGAACAACTGCCTGAGGAAGAGTCTTGGATTGACAGGTCTTCCGATACGGATACAGCTCCGAGCCAGGGAGAAGACAATCGCTCCGAGGCGCACCTTCAAGAGGAAATAGGGATCATTCACCCCATCCGTAGATTTTGATCAAAAAAAATGCCGGGCTGAAACCCGGCATTTCTTTCTGATAAGGAAAATGAATGGACTAGTACTTCAGCACGAAGTTCTTGTCTACGACTTCGATCTTCGCAAGCGCCTTAAGGATCTTGTCGATGTTCGCACCGGTGAGGGCGGGATCGAATTTCTCCTTGATCTGGGCCTCGGCGAAGGATATAGGCATGTGTCCCATCTTGAAGGCGCTTGGGCGGAAGCTTACTGCAACTTTGTCCTTCTCCTTGGTTTCGCTGCTGACAATTATCCCGGACATCTCAAATGTGGTAGGGAGCTTTCCAGCAAGCTTCGTCTTCAGGATTAGGTGTGTGAATCCAGTGGAATCAACAAAGAATATGAGCTTTTCAACATTGTATGTGGAGCCTTCGGTCGTAGTCTTTGCTACAAAGAGCTCGTTATATAGATAAGTGGCTTCCTGGGGGGTGAACGTATAGGAGTCGTCGCCGAATCCCTGGTCGATCTTCTTCAGCATGCTGTCATATTTCGCCTTTGCCGCCTTCTCGGCCTCGGCTCCGGACAGTGCAGGATAGGAGGAGAGGTCTGCAGGATAGAACATCATCACAAGCACGCCAACTACCGCTACAAATATCACGAATCCGACTAGATTCCTGATGAGTCCGAACACGTTGCCGGAGGAAGAGGATGAGCTGTCAACTACCTTCGGGCGCATTGTTTCTACGTCTAGCTTCTCTCCGCACCCCCTGCAGAAGATTGCTCCAAGCTGGTTTTCGTGACCGCATGCACTGCATTTGATAAGCATATTTCAAAACTCCTGTTATTTTGTTGTCTTGCTGGTTTCTGTCTTTGCCGGTTTCGAGCTGTCGGAAGTTTCGCTCTTGGGGGCAGGAATGTCGGCCTTCTGGGCGCTCTTATAGCTTTCCTTCCGGTAGTCTGTGCAGTAGAAGCCGCTGCCCTTGAAGATGATTCCCGCACCAGTCCCTATCTTGCGGCGGACAGTCTTCTTCTTGCAGCATATGCAGGTCTTCAGCGGGTCATCCGACATTTTCTGGAAAACTTCGAATGTCTTTCCGCAGGCACTGCATTCATATTCATACGTTGGCATCTGAACAGCTCCAGGTATAATTCTAAAACGCAATTCGTAAAATAGCACCGGCTTCAATTATCTCAAGGGAAAAATCATCGGAATTTTAACTACATTGTGCATTCAGTCAGAAATAGCGGATGATCCGACCGTCAATGCCGAGAAATCCGCTCTTTGTATCATAGTCGGGCTGCAGGGGTATTTTCCCTCCGCCATCCGGCAGGTCGATTGCGAAAACAGGCGTGCAAACCGATGAAAGCCTGGGTCTGAGCTCCTTCATTATTTTCAATCCCCGCCCTATGCCTGTCCGGAAATGGACATTCCCCTCGGCCGGATCGCAGTGGAAGAGATAGTGCGGCTTGACC
>CAZDNQ010000842.1:0-2314 GCA_964506605.1 uncultured Victivallis sp.
ACCTATTACACAAAAGTCAGTTTGACATTATTCATGTCCATAACACCCTTCCATACGATCCAGTTCTGGCCGTCGAGGACGTATCTGCGCAATATCTCAAGCTTTTCCCGAGGCATAGCCCATGGAGTTCCCCTGAAGATTATCGCCCACATGGAAATATCATTGGCATATGCCAGTCCATAGTTTCCAAACTGCAACATTGCACCATGCTGCTGGAAGCTGAGATCCTGCCTGACGCCTTCCTTGTCTGCTATCCTGACCTCTTCCCATATTGTCTCAGCGGACTTCCCTATCATCTTTTCATCAGCCTTCAACGCGGCGCGCACCGCCGTACCGCCCGCAAGCCATACCTTGTTCTGGCCTGTCATCCCTATTTCTGATCTTGGAAGCACGGTATTGACAATGTACTCATATTCATCAGACTTCATTTCAGCGCCAAGAATGACTGCAATCCTGCCGAACTTGTCAGGGACGCCGATATTGTTGCACCACCAGTTGTCGGACTTGAAATCATGCTTGATCCAGAAGGAAAGCGCGCGGTGGATCACCTCCAGATTCCTCTGGCGGTCCTCCTTCACGGCATCCGGCCTGAACGTGGCCACTGTTATCTCATATACACGGTCGACATGTTCCAGCGGATCCCATCCGGAACGTTCCTTAGAGGAATAGTCTATGTCCTTCCAGCTCCCGTCATCGCGGCATTTTGCGACATATTCAGGAACAGACTTCTTGGCCTCATAGCCGAGATAGAACTCGCGGAAATTATTGATCATAATCTCAATCTCCCTGGATTTCTTGGCTGGTTCAGCGGAATACGTGTAACTCATGAGAAGGATCATGCATATGGCAAAAATTATTTTCATTCTACAATTCTCTTGGTTTTCTTCCCAATAGTCGCCGATACACCGTTACGCCGTTTCTCCGATACTGATTCCCGGGCATCCTCGCAGGAGGACGAGTTACTAGTAACATCTCATCTCGAATACCCTGGCACTCCTGCCTTCGGAATGGATCTCCTCGCACACTAGCTTCACCGAATCCGTATCAACAGCGCCAAATTCATGGATCTTGAACCTGGACCTGTTGTTCTCGCAGCATGCAACTGTCTTCCAGCCTGAAGAAGCCTTCACCTGGATTGAATATTTCTTCACGAGATAGTCCACGGGCAGCGCCGCCGGATGGTTCATGTCAAGATCCGTATCAAACACAATCCGTACCGACGATATCTTCCTCTTTCCTCCCCAGGACATGACAAGTTCCTGAGGCATCTTGCCTGCAGGATCGGATATCCACAGATCCGGCATGATTTCAGAATGCGACACCCCGCTGGTTATGTTTTCCGGTCGATAAGGATGCTGGACAGGGCTCACTTCGATGAAAGGAAGCGGTATCTTCGAGCGGTTTTCTGGCCGCCCAAGCTTGTGTTCGCGGTTTTTGGTCGGTCTTCTCCATTCAACCGGTTCCGAGTTCTTTGTGACCATTATCGACTTCTGGACCATGTAGAGGTCTTCAGTCGTGTCAGTCTTAGGCGTAAAGTAATGGCCCGGATCATAAATACCGGTGTAACATCCATAAGGTTCCACATTGGATTTCAACCAGCCTATCTCCCCGTCAGTTATCATGAGGACGGCATAGAGCCCCTGCTCCGGAACAGTCACTCCAAGATCCCATACCAGCTCCTGCTCGCCGGTCTTGATCACGACAGTCTTTTCAGCCAAAGCGCTCCTGTGGGAAAAATGGTTCGGATGCTCCGACCTGGCAAAGAATAATTTGACTTCGGCAGGGGCCTTGCCGGAATTTCTCACAGGAATTACTATCTTGTCGATTCGTTTCTCAGTTACAGGGAATGAAAGAGCCTTGCCCTTTTCTACCGGCAGATATTCCTTTGACCGTTCAAACGATAGAATCTGCTCGCTAGTTGCTGCGATCTTCGCAGAAAGCGCGAGGTCCTTCTCGTCCGCATTCTTCACTCCTGGAATAAAGGATCCGTCCTTCAGTATCTCCTGCTGGATTTCACTGAAGAACATCCTGGCGGTCTTTCTCGTGCCTTTCTTGATCCGATGAGCCATAGCAGCGGCAACTCCCACCGCATGACCGGTCGTCCCGATCGTCGCCTGCAGCCTTGTCGCGCCAAGCGCAACATGGGAAACGCTCATGTCGCGTCCCACCAGCCATAGGTTGTCCTTGTCCTTCGCGTAAAGCGAGCGCAGCGGGATGTTGAACACCCACTGGAACATGGCATGTATGTTCGGCTTCTGCCCGACTTGAAACCCCCGGGCACGTGTATGTCTATGTTCCATCCGGCATATGCCAC
>CAZDNQ010000843.1:0-2314 GCA_964506605.1 uncultured Victivallis sp.
CCAGCATGCCGTTTTCCTTCCTTATCTTTCCCGCATACGATGCCCTGGAACCGTCCTGGGGGACCGGTTTCAGGCTTCCTGATGCTATGCCTAGAAGGACATGTACAGCCTCCTTTGCGGCAAGCACCCCCAGCGCATACTCCAGTTCATCGGCCCTCTGTCCGGACTGTATCCCGTATTCTGCGCTTGCAAACACGGGTCCGGTATCGAGGCCTTTCTCCATCTGCATGAAGCAGACGCCTGTCCTGGCATCGCCGCCGAGAATAGCCGCCTGAACCGGCGACGCGCCCCTGTATGCGGGAAGGAGCGAGCCGTGGAGGTTGATGCAGCCTAGACGCGGAAGCGTCAGAATCTCCTGTTTGAGGAGCTGTCCGAAACTCGACACGAAGATCATGTCGAGTCCGCCAATCCCCCTTAGCTTCTCCAGGAACTCCGGAGAATTTACCGATGCAGGCTTGTCCGGTGAAATCCTGTGGGCGGCGCACCATTCCCCTACGGGAGTTGGCGTGAGAAGCCTTTTCCTTCCAGCAGGCCTGTCGATCTGGGTGCCGACGCCGGCAATGGAGATCTCAGGGGAATCAAGGAGGCTGGAAAGAATGGGTACGGCAATTCTGCCAGAGCCGAGAAAATAAACTTTTAACTTGTCGCAATTCATCAATTGGGGAACTACTATAATGCATCAATCCTGAAATTACAGGGGTGTTTCAAATTAAATGGATAAAAATGGAATTGTCGATATAGCCCTCTCCCTTGGAGGGAACATGGGAGACGTGCTCCGGACGTTCAAAACCGCGCTGGCGGAACTCGAGTCCGGGGGGCTGTCCTCCATCCGCACCTCCTCGGTCTACCGTACGGCGGCCGTCGGCTGCAAGCCTGGCACGGCGGACTTCCTCAATGCCGTCGCCGCCGGCAGATGGAACGGCACGCTCGCCGAGCTCCATGCCCTCTGCAAGAAGACGGAGGTCGCCTCAGGCAGGCCAGGAGACCACGCCAGGTTCGATTCGCGCACGCTCGACATCGACATAATATTCTTCGGCGACCTTGTTTGCTCCGATGCGGACCTCACGGTTCCGCACAGGGAGGCGGCTGCAAGGCTTTTCGTCCTCATCCCGCTCGCGGAACTGCTTGGCGGCTGCAATTTTCCAGGAAAAGGAAGGACGGTCGGCGAGATCCTCCGCGAATTCAAGAACACCGAAGAATACAAGCTTGTTTCAGCTGCCAGACTGCCCTTCCCGAAATAACTCTCCGCCAGCTTGACAAAAGATTAATTTCGTTTAAATTCCATGAAATTGAAATTTAAACCCGGAGGGTCCCCAGGATGAAAAAACTTGCCATCTCTCTCTTGTCCGCATTTTGCCTGTCGGTCGTAGTATCCGCCGCCGACGCACCGGTAAATCCTTTCGACAGGTTCGACAAGGACATCGCGAAACTCACTGAAAAGCAGGGCAAGGAAAAAGACAAGAAGAAGATCGACAAGCTGAAGGAGGACATCAAGAAGGCCGAGGACAACAAGGACAAGGCTCTTAAAAAGTTAACCGCCCCCCTCGAAGCTGAAAGGGAGAAGCTCGTCTCCGAAATCGACAAGGCCAAGGAGAAGGACAAGAACGCCGATACGACCGTCAAGCAGGCAAGGCTGGACTATGTCGACAAGATGCTGCAGTATTACAACGACCTCTATGCCGGCAAGACGGCTGAACTGCCAAAGGATCCTGCAAAGACAACTCCTCCTGCTCCCGCCAAGGACGCACCTAAGGATGCACCTAAGGATGCACCTAAGGATGCACCTAAGGATGCACCTAAGGAAGGCGCGAAGGCTGATGCGCCGGCGGCAGATCCGATGGCGAACACAACCGAGAAGGCGAAGACCGCACTCGCCGGCGATCTCGCAAAATAGCCTTTATGGCTTTACAATCAGGAAAAGCCTGCGAAATCCGCAGGCTTTTTTTTGAACCGGACTTTGGAGGGCTGGAGAATCATCATGACTGAAAAGCTAATATCTTTTTTCAAGATTAGGGAACGCGGAAGCCGGATTCCGGTCGAGGTCGTAGCCGGCATCACGACCTTCATGACGATGGCATATATAATTTTCCTCCAGCCGAACATCCTCGCAGGCGTAATGCCCGGCTCCCAGCCTACAGGCATGGACATAAAGGCGCTGATGGTCACAACCTGCATCGCATCCGCACTGGCGACAATACTGATGGGCGTGCTTGCGAACTATCCAATCGCCCTTGCTCCGGGGATGGGGGAGAACTTCTTTTTCCTGTCCGTGGTCGCCTTCTGCTCAACACCAAAGGTCGGACTTGCAGGTGAT
>CAZDNQ010000844.1:0-2309 GCA_964506605.1 uncultured Victivallis sp.
TTCCGTCCAACACAGTCACGGTCGAGTTGATAAATTCGGCGGTCAGCTCCGTCGGATGGTTGAAGTGCGTCAGTATCCATAGCACGGGCACTTCCGCCAGAACCCCAATGAGACGGGAATCCACCCTTGACGGCAGGACCACCGGTATTCTCGAACCTATCCTTATGACATCGACGTTGGGAAGCTTTGAAATCCGGCCAAGGATTCTTTTCAGCCGCTCCGTGTCGAGCATGAACGGATCCCCGCCGGAAACCAGCACCTCCCTGATCTCAGGATGCCTTGATATATATACTAATGCATCCTTCAGCTGGCGGTCGCTGATGTCTTGCTGCCCGCCGCCTTCCTTCCATTTGCGCTTGCGGAAGCAGAAACGGCAATGGACGGCGCATCTGCTGGTAACGAGAAGGACTGCACGGTCTGTGTAGCGGTGGATAAGCCCCGGAACCGGCATCTGACGCTCTTCTGCAAGCGGATCCTCGGAAAGCTCCTTCCTCCTCTGCAGTTCCCGGGCGTCGGGGAAGCACTGGCGGTAGATGGGATCCCGCCTCAGGTCTCCGCCTATCAGCCCCAGATAATAGTTGGTCGCAAGAAAAGGATAGGTTTCCGCAGCCTTCTTCTCCGCGTCTGAAAATTTCAGCTTTGCGAATTTCGCAAGGATGCCGAGCTGATTTATGTTCTTCTTCATGAACACGTTCGTAGTCAATGCCGTGAGGCGTGTGATTCTATTTCTTTGTCAGTTTCAAGTATCCAGAATCAAGTTATGAATTGCTCTTTACGCTGTAGATCCAGGTGGCTTTCCCCGCATCCCATGACCTCGAGATCTTGAATCCCGGGAACTTGCGCTTCTTGGAGTTCTCCGCGAACTTCGCAAGAAGCCCTGATACGTCCAGTTCTCTATCCACAAGCCCGGTCTTTGCGCAGAGCTCTGAGGCTGTCCCCTTGAACTTCCCGACGGCGTCCAGTTTCACCTGGAGCTCGGAGATGAGGCTTATGACATCCTTGCTGGCGAGCTTGTATGCCTGGACACCGGGCTGGTGGAAGGCGTTTATATGGATGAGTTCGGCGTAGAATGCGACAGCCCTCTCGTAGAGAGCAATGATCATCCCGAGATTGAACGCCGACACCTCGCTGATCTGCATGTCGATCACCTGGCGCCCCTTTGAAAGCAGCGCCTTAGCGAGACCCGCCTGGAATCCGTGCAGATAGTCGCCCATGGAGATCTTGTCCGTGATCGGGATGTTCATGTTGTCCTTGATGACTTCAATGAAGGTCACGAAGAAATCGTTGCGCCCGTCGTTGAGCTGCTGGATGAATGCGTGCGCATCTGTTCCGCCTTTGTTCCCGAACACGTTCAGCCCCTGGTTCACTGTATTGCCGTCAAGGTCCTTCTCCTTGCCTATGCTTTCCATGACAAGCTGCTGGAGATACCGGGAGAGAAGCACGAGACGGTCGGAGTAGGGGACTATGACCATGTTCCTGTCGCCTTTCCCGTTGCCTGCGACATACCACATCGCCGCCAGGAAATAGGATGGATTTTTCTTCACTGCCGGCTCGCGTGTCAGACCGTCCATCCTGCATGCGCCTGCAAGGAAGCTCTTGAAGTCGATTCCGGCGAGAGCCGCGGGAAGATGTCCGACGATGCTGGTCTCGCTTGTCCTTCCGCCGATGGACTCCGCCATGGGGAAGACCTTGAGCCAGTTCTTCGACTTGGAATATTTGTCGAGTTCGCTTCCTTCCATGGTGATGGCGCAGGCGTGCTTTGTGAAATCGAGCTCCTTCTCCTTATATAGCATCTCGAAGGCGATCATGTTGTTCTTGGTCTCCTGCGTGCCGCCGGACTTTGAGATGCTGAGTATGAGCGTGCTCCTGAGGTCGACGGCCGCCATCGCATCCCTGACGCCTGCCGTATCGGTATTGTCGGTGAAATATATCTTGAGGTAGCCCTTCCTCTTTCCATTGCTCAGCTCATTCCAGTATGGACCGTTGATGGCGAACTGCAGGAGCTGCGGACCGAGCGCTGAGCCGCCGATGCCATTGATGACGACGGAATCAAATTTCTTGCCGGTGCTCCCCTTGATCGTCCCGCTGCGGACATCCTCTACGAACTTCTCGACGTCGGCGAAGAGCTGTGATACCGGGTATTCGGCGCGGTCGGTGAAATGCGTCACCTTCCTGTTCTCGTCCGGATTCTTGATCGCTCCCGCCTCGATCCTCTTCATCTCCTCGTGGGCTTTTGCGAACTTCGCGGAAAGGTTCTCAAGGTCGGGCTCGGAGAAGTTCATCCCGGCCATGTTGAGCGTGAATCCCGT
>CAZDNQ010000845.1:0-2300 GCA_964506605.1 uncultured Victivallis sp.
CGAGACTGTTCGCGACAGATTGATCGCAGCGGCCAACTACGCCAGAACGGTTCGCGGCCATTATCGATTTAATACTTATCTCAAGGGCGATATCTTCAACGATTCGTCAAAATTTGCACCGGCCCTTTCGAAGTGGCCCGCTGGCGAAGGCAGCCGACCGTCCTCCTGCGCGGTTTTCGTGATGAACTCGCTGAACAGCGCTGGGTTTGAATTGGACTATCAGACGATTCCACAAGATAAAGTCCGGAAAATGGTCAACATTCTTCATTCTGGAATAAAGGCTAACGGGCTGGCCAAACTCGGCTCTTATCCCGACATTCTGGTCGATGGCTATGGCGGTGCTGTGGCACCGGTTGTCTGGGCGGGTGCTGGCTTGCCCACAAGTTTTCCGCTTGCCGAAACGGTTTTGTTGATTTTTGGAGGTTCCTCGGGAGTTCCTAGTCTGGTTAAGAGTGGCGCGCTGTCCGCCGCCAACCAGGTCGCTAATTGTTTTGTGTCGGATAACTGCAGCGACAGCTATGACAATCGGACAAGTGAGGCATGGAAAAATCCGGACAAGGCAGTGACCTTGTCTCCTGGACATCTTATTGACGAATCTCTACCTTCCGCGGCAGATGGTGGACCGTACGGCTATTTCGAACGTCCGGTTTTTGTGCGCCAGTATTATTCGGTGCCGCATAGCTGGCAGCCTGCCACAACGCCGCTTGATATCCAGATCACTGTGAGGGACGAATGCGGCGACCCAATCAAGGAAGCTGAAGTTACGCTTCTGGACGCCGTTGATTCAAATGGAAACGCCTATACCGGGATGACCGATGCAGCCGGAATGCACCTTTTTGAAGACGTATTGCTTGGCGCATCCAGAGAAGTCGATATTCTGCAAAGATTTGTGGATGTATTGGTGGTTTACAAGGGCGTAGTGCGCAAGGAAACTGTTGTGCTCGTGGAATCGACGCGAACCCTCGACGGCACCGTACCTCTTTCAACAGTCAACACCGAGCTTGATTTATCGAAATTCATTCCTCAGACGCATAAGATTTCCTTCGGCGGAATCATGCAGATGTTTGAAGATGGGGCTGGTGATAATGGCAACGACAAAAAAGAAAAACCTTTTCATTTTGATCTCACGTTGCTTCCTGGACAGGAAGCCTCCCAGACTGACTTCTGGTGTCTCGAAGATGCACGGGCAACCCTCCAGTTGACATGTAAATTGTTGTCGGGAGGAAACGACGATGTCTCCAGCGAGCACTACAATCCGGTCGACAATATAGCGCAGTGCACGGTCTATTCTGCCATTGAGCAGGGGAATAGCTGTGACAACCTCAACGACAAGGACAGCTCAACGACGCCATTGCAGTTCATCGAAGCAGGCGATCTTCAATATGTTTCCGGCACACAGCGCCTCGACGATCCGCGGGATGATCGAATGACTTATAAAGGCTGGATTGTCCACGATTTCGCGTGGCCGGAAGGGTATGATTCGCCGACCACAGGATCCGGCGACAATCTGGTGTTGTCGATTCACCAGAAACTCGCAGACAATGATGGAACAGATCATTCGACAGTGGACGACTCCGAAGACAATGACAAGCTGGTGACCTGGAATTCTCGAGTAGTGAACAATTCAGTCTGGAAGTGTCTGCACGACGAGATGGTCGGAGAAACGATCGCGGTTGCTGTGCTGGAGCCGGGTAATTATCCCTTGCAGGATGATAGAGATATTGACTGGAATCACGTGATCAAAGGCAGCACCAATCGTGTCAGGGTCGTGACAGTTGCCCAGGGTTTTGAAGACAATGGCTGCACACAGGGCGACCCCTTCAGCGGATATTTTGAAACATTCCCGTCGGCGATCGGGCCGGGAGAGATCCTGGAGGTCAGCACGGGAAAAATGATCAATGACAACGTCTGGCCTGCGGAAAATGACTGGATGCGCAGTGAGGTCCGGGTGGAGAACCGTATGGGCGCTCCCATCGTGGGAGGCGGCCGATGCGAGTAACTCGGACGTCTCTTCTGCTGCTCGTTCTACTCTGTTCAGGATTGACAAGTGCCGCCTGTGATGAAGATACATCATCGTTTTCGGACGCAGTAGATATTTGTGTAGGTGCCTATCATGCATGTGCGCTTCGCGCAAATGGTGAAACTCTCTGTTGGGGAAGTAATGATCAGGGGCAATCAGATGTTCCATCCGGCGAGCGTTTTTCAGAAGTTGAATGCGGCGACAGTTATTCTTGCGGCGTTCGTACAGATGGAACTATTTCATGTTGGGGCGAAAAGGTATTCTGCACCGATACACAAGG
>CAZDNQ010000846.1:0-2298 GCA_964506605.1 uncultured Victivallis sp.
TCGGCCAGCTCATGAACGTTGACGGCGTTTTCCATATCGGCAACAGGAATATCATAGATACTCTTATCGACGGCCTCAAGCGCCTGGAATACAGGGGTTATGATTCGGCCGGAATTGCGGTATTGGACGGCAAAAAGATTAGTTCTGTCAGAGCCGTTGGAAAAGTCAGCGCCCTTACCGCGAAGATTTCTCCTGAGCTCAAGAAGTCATTGTCAAAATCAAAGATTGGAATAGCCCACACCCGCTGGGCGACCCACGGAGCGCCCGCGGAACGGAACGCGCATCCGCATCTTGATGAAAAAGGGCGTTTCGCGGTCGTGCACAATGGAATCATCGAGAACTACGTCTCCCTCAAGCAGCATCTGGAGGCGAAAGGGCACAAGTTCCTTTCCGAGACGGACACGGAAGTGCTGGCACACCTTATCGACGACTGCTACGAGGGGGACCTGCTCAAATCGGTCGCCGCCGCACTCAGGAAAGTCGAAGGGACCTTCGGCATAGCGGTGATATCCGTCGAGAATCCCACACAGATCGTCACGGCAAGACGCGGAAGCCCGATCGTCATAGGAATCGGCACCGGCGAAACTATCGTCGCCAGCGACATCTCGGCGATAGTTTCATACACCGACAAGGTAATCTATCTGAACGACAACGACATCGCTCTCGTCGAGAAGGACAACGTCGATCTGAGGAACATCGACAACGTTCCGGTCACCCGTGAGATCGCGCACATCGACTGGGATCCCGGCGCCGCCGAAAAAGGCGGCTACGAACATTTCATGCTCAAGGAGATTTTCGAACAACCTGAAGCCATAGCCAATTCAATAAGGGGCAGGCTGGATGAGATACAGGGCACCGGCACGCTGAGCGGACTGAATCTGACACCATACGATCTGGCCACCATAAACAGGATCATCATCGCCGCCTGCGGGACAAGCCTGCACGCAGGAATGGTGGGCGAATACTATTTCGAGGATCTCGCGGACATTCCGGCCGAAGTCGAACAGGCCGCCGAATTCCGCTACAGGAATCCCATAATACATCCCGGCACGATGATAGTCGCGATCAGCCAGTCCGGCGAGACCGCCGACACGCTCGCAGCCGTCAGGGAGGCCAAGCAGAAAGGCGCGATCGTCGCAGGGATATGCAATGTCGTAGGCTCGACAATACCGCGCGAGACCGGACGCGGCGTCTACCTGCATGCCGGACCGGAGATCGGCGTGGCTTCCACGAAGGCGTTCACATGCCAGGTGACGACGCTGCTCATGATGGCGCTGAAATTCGGACGTTCCCGCCGGCTGTCCCGGCAGGACGGCGTCGAGCTTGTCGAAGACATCCGGAAAATACCGGAGCTGGTCAGGAAGGTCCTGGAAAGGTCGAAGGACATTGCGAAGATCGCAAGGAAATATGCGAAGGCCGAGGATTTCTTCTTCATAGGGCGCGGATACCTCTATCCTGTCGCCATCGAAGGCGCGCTCAAGCTCAAGGAGATAAGCTATGTGCATGCGGAAGGATACCATGCGGCGGAGCTGAAACATGGGCCGATAGCCCTCCTCGACGAAAACGTGCCCGTCCTCGCGCTGGCGAACGACATACCCGGAAAGGACAAGATCATCGGCAACATGCAGGAATGCAAGGCCAGGAAGTCGCCTGTGATAGCAGTCGCCACAGAGGGCGACAGCGAAATCCGCAGGCACTCCGATGACATAATCTGGATACCTGCATGTTCAAGATACACGGCGCCGGTTCCGACCGTCGTCGCATTGCAGCTGCTGTCGTATTACATTGCAAAAGAGCGCGGCTGCCCGATAGACCAGCCCCGCAACCTTGCCAAGAGCGTGACGGTAGAGTGATGCTGGATACTTGACGCTTGATACTGGAACGGAAATCCGTCCCGGGTGCAAAAGGGAAGCCATGCCTGAAACACTCTTAAAAAACAGGAATTTAATCTGGATTTCGGCCTGTGCGGTACTCGCGGCATTCTTCATAAATTCCATACTCCCGGTCTTTTTCAGGCAGCTCTGGTTCGACGAGGCGATAACCATGATGGACTTCGCGCTTCTTCCGAATCCCGTGGATATCTACAGGCTGTACAACATACCAAACAACCACATCGTATACAACCTGTTCCTGCGCCTCTGGATCGATATCTGCGGAATTGTGCCTTTCATGGACAGGATCTCGCTGAGGCTCTTCACTGTCATCACGGCCCTGTCCTCGGTCATACTGATAATTCATTTCTGGGGAAGAAGACTCGGCAGGGAGACGGCAATCATCGCCTGCTTCTGCCTTGTCATG
>CAZDNQ010000847.1:0-2295 GCA_964506605.1 uncultured Victivallis sp.
GGATTCCCCCCTGGCGTATTCCAGGACCTTCGGATGCAGCAGTGAATTGAGCCAGCGCAGCTCCTTGGCGTCCCTGAACACGATGTCGGCGATCTTTTTCCTGTCTACGGAACCGTCGCCGGCGAATGCCTTGCCCCCCCATCTTTCCCTTATGGCGTCCACAACCCCGCTGGCGCTGTCATCATAAAGCCGGTGGCATATGCTGTCTGCATCGAGAACTTTCCAGCCGAGAGAGGAAAAGAATTCAAGAGCAGAAGTTTTGCCGCAGCCCGTGCCGCCAGTTAAGCCAACAAACATCAATCGGTTACTCTGTTACGGATTATTTGTAATAAAAGCTGAATATAGGACATGAAGCTGATATGTCGGATTTGTTAGTGTGTAAAGTATATATTCAGAGCAGGTCTGTTATAAAATTTTTCTTAATCTATTGTGGGCTTGGTAAAATGCAAATGGGAATATGCAAGATATATTCTATTTTTTTAAACAATGCTTTTTTGAGGCTGGTGGAATGGCAAGGATAGTGTCCAAAAGACAGATCGCAACCGGAAAATGGCTTTCCCTGGAGGGGATCAGCTATGTCGACCATTACGGTGTCGCAAGGGAATGGGAGTCGGCGTCCAGGGTCGGGGGCGGAGGTGCGGTTGCGGTTGTCGCGACCATGAAGCCTTCCGGACGCCTCGTGCTGGTCCGCCAGTTCCGCCCGCCCGCCGCCGGCCATACGGTTGAATTTCCCGCAGGACTGATAGATGGGAAGGAGAAGCCTGGACAGACGGCGCTCAGGGAGCTCTATGAGGAGACAGGATACTCGGGAAAAGTCCTGGAGATCACCCGTCCGCTCTACAGTTCGCCCGGCATGACAGGCGAAACCGTACACCTGGTCTGCATTGAGATCGATGAAAATCTTCCGGAGAACAGGAACCTGAAAACCACATTTGACGAAGGCGAGCATATTGAGACGTTCCTGGTGCCTATGGATAAAATATTGGATTTTCTTGAGAAGGCCTGCAGGAAAGGGGACCGGCTTGATGCTAAGGTAACGAGTTTTGCAGTCGGAATTGCATCCTCCGGACGTCCCGGTGTCCGACGCAGGAAATAATACTATAATATAGGAAAGGGGGCCATATGATTCTTCCGAAGTATTCGATGGGCATCGGCGACAGGTTCGCGCACCAGGGCAAGGCGCAGCTCGGCGCCTTCGTCAAGGCGAAGGCCAAAGGCGTGGAAATAGCGCCGGTCTGGAACAAGTCGAACCGCGAGCACCAGATAATCCACACCTTTCCGCCCGATGTGAGGAAAGAGGCTGATTTCGCTGTTAAATCCCTTGCCTGGAGAAGCCCGTATTTCGTGGACGCCGACCATATAAGCCTGAAAAATGTCGACGGGTTCATCCATACCAGCGACTTCTTCACGCTGGACGTGGCAGACTTCACCGGCAAATCCGCAGACGAGGAGAGCATAAAGGCTTTCACCGCCAAGTATTCATCCTATCTTGGCAGATTGAACATCCCGGGCACGGGCGAGGTTTTCGAGATCAAGACCGACACCATCCAGAAGATCGCCAGGAAATATCTGCTCGCCGTAAAGGAAGCTGGTGCGATATACAGGAAGATCGAGGCGGAGAAGGGGGCCGAGCATTTTGTAACTGAAGTCTCCATGGACGAGACCGACACCCCGCAGACGCCGGTGGAGCTGTTCTTCATCCTTGGCGCAATAGCCGACGAGAAGATTCCCGCACAGACGATTGCACCGAAGTTCACCGGACGTTTCAACAAGGGTGTGGACTATGTCGGCGATGTCGCCCAGTTCGAGAAGGAGTTCAACCAGGATCTGGCTGTGATCGCATATGCCATCAAGACCTTCGGGCTTCCTGCAAACCTCAAGCTGAGCGTCCATTCCGGCAGCGACAAGTTCTCGATATACAAGCCGATAAACAAGGCGATCAAGAAGCATAACGCCGGGCTCCATATCAAGACCGCCGGCACGACCTGGCTTGAAGAGGTGATTGGGCTTGCCGAAGGCGGTGGCGAAGGCCTTGAGATCGCCAGGCAGATATATGTCAACGCCCTCGGACGCTTCGACGAGCTCTGCGGACCATATGCGACAGTCATCGATATCAAGAAGGACAAGCTCCCTTCTGCGGACGAGGTCATGAAATGGAATTCCGCGAAGTATGTGGCGGCGCTGCGACATGACCAGAAGTGCAAGGACTACAATCCCAACTTCCGCCAGCTGATACATGTCGGATACAAGGTCGCCGTCGAACTTGGCCCACGCTACTACAACGCCCTGATAGTC
>CAZDNQ010000848.1:0-2293 GCA_964506605.1 uncultured Victivallis sp.
CTGGAAGATGCGGTATTCCCGCAGGAACCTCTCCTTCACCTGCCTGGCGAGGGATCTGCTCTTGGTGCTGCCGAGGGCGAAACTTACATCTGCCTTCATAATGAACGAGAAGCCGAGTGAAAATGTTCCGATCGTCCCTTCAGTTCTCCAGTCCCTGCCGGTCATGACATAGGCGAACATCAGGATACCGATGATGAGGTTTGTGACGATGTAGGATGGAAACAGGGGCAGGCTGAGGCCAAGCAGGGAGCATCCATTCAGGAACAGTGATTTTGCGGGGGCTTCAGACCGGAGCACGTCCAGAGACAGGCATGAAGGGTTCATGATCGTCCAGAACGCGCTGCTGCTGCCAGTTTCGACTGGATCCTTTATTACAAAGACTATGAAAGGCATGAAGAAGACAATAAAGACATATACCGACAGCATGATGGAGAGGAGGTTCCACACCCCCCTGTTTGTCAGCATGCAGAAGAGGCTGAAGTTGACGAAGAACATTGAGTATGAGATGAGTATCACGGGTACGGTCTTGAGCTGGACCGCCCCGAGCAGGCAGAGCAGAAGCAGCACTGGAGCGATGAAGAGGAGGATGATCAGGTAGTCGAGCATCATCGAGCAGAAGCTGCCGGTGAACCACTGCCACGGGCTCAGTCCGGTCATGACAAGCTGATCGTATGCAAGGTCGCGCCTGGCGGCGAGCATGGTGTCGAAATGCGTGACTGACGCGGAAAATATCATCAGAATGAAGAGGACGTTGAAACCTATGAGCAGGATGTCCTCGAACCTGAACGCACCTCCAGATATCACGGAATCCGTCCTGGGATAGATGTATGACACCGCGAGGAAGAACACGAAGAAGAGCATGGTAAGGACGGCCGGCGTCATAGCCGTGCCGCTGCGCATCCTCTGCCGGGACGCCACACGGAAGACCGGATTCTCCTCCCTGAGATGTTTCAGAAATTCATTCATTGCCTGTATTCCATGGATATGGATTTCAATCCTACGCCGTGGCCTCTTCCCGAATGGGTGAACCGCATATAGGAATAATGATGCCCTTCCTCATAACAGTCGGCGAAGCTGTCAAGGACTGCGGTTTCAATCCCGGGATCATCCTTTTTAGAAGTTTTGGACTTTAAGATCGGGAACATAGGCTGTTTCGGCTCCGGTACTGGATCCTCCTTCTTCACCTTTCCGGATCTGAAATCCTCCAGAAGATCCCTGATGGGCCTGTCGGCCTCGGGCCTCCTGAAATCCTTTTCATAGACCGTCTCCCATTCCATCTTCTTCAGATTCAAAATTTCAATTTTCAATGATGCCGAACCTTCAAACTTCCTGTTTGTCTCAGCGTCAACAAAGAATTTCAGGGTTGCGCCCCTGATGGGTTCAGGATGGTCCGGGATCCAGAATCTCGCAATTGACGAGCAGTTGGAAAGAGTCTTCATGTAGTCATATTTCCTTGAAAACTCAACCGCTTCCTCCTTGTGAGGAAGGGATGAGTCAGAGAATGAAATGGAGCTTGTTGTCGCCTGCCTGATGTCAAACCTGCAGGGGATTTCCTGGACGACGACCTTTCTGCGCAGCTGGGGCTGGTGGTTGTTACCAAGCGAAGGCTCCAGAACGAAATCGTCGGTCATCCCGACGAAGAGGCAGGAATTTATGTTATAGGTGTATTTCAATATGGAGCGTGTCAGTTCCAGGTTTAGTGTGTTTATGAACTCCCTGTCTTCGGGGAATTTGCATCCCAGGGAGTTGATATCCATGGTGGGGATGCCTGGGCTTTCAATTTTGGAATCTGAGTTCCTGGCGAGTCTCGGAATGTAGACGTAGCCGTTTGCATATGAAATATATCTGTCCTCTGTCCTGGGGAACGGAACAATGAGATAGCCGCAGCTGAAGTCATATGCGGATCCGTTTCGGATGCTGGCTGTCATCCTGTAGTCCTGAGACATTGCAGCCGATCCGTCGAGGAATGATTTCTCGGGAGTGGAAGCCTCCGAATAAAACATGATCCTGTCCTGTGTCCCCATGGAGAAAACTGGATTTGATCCCGGATTCAGGTATTCGGGGTTGAAGACGCCGGAGAAGGACATGTCTTCAAGCCTGCAGAGCGTTCGGGGAATCTCCTTCTTCCAGGAGAGATTGACGCTGGCCGGAGCGCGGCTACTTAGGTACAGGAGGTTCCTCTCTTCCTTCAGCCCCGCGCGCGGGAAAAGATATTCCATCTCCAGGTATGAGTATGAGAGGCCGCCGCTGCCCAGGCAGGCGCTTAAGACAAGAATCACGAGGATCATTCCGC
>CAZDNQ010000849.1:0-2290 GCA_964506605.1 uncultured Victivallis sp.
TTCCGAAACAAGCTGCAATGCATGGATCTGATCAAGCTTCGTATAGCACTTGAGCGTCTCCGGAGCCAGCATCCTCTCAGGATCCTGCCATCCTTTCCAGAAGTGACCGCTCCTCTTGTCGAATACAATTGGCCTGATGGAGAAAAATAACATCGTTCCGCCGATCGATGCGAAGACTAGTCCGAAGAGAACTGGAAATATCGTTTCTGGATTGAATCCTAATTTGCCCTCCTTAAAGACGGATAAGGGGACGAGTATCATGACAGCCAGCCCTGCGCACAGGAAGACCAGGCAGAATATTTTCGATGTCAGGGAAGAGCGGAATTCCATCCTTTCCGGGCTGATCTGGATGAGCTTGTGGGTCCGGAAGTTGGCGCCACCGCCTTTTGCCGGAGCCCATGATGTCTTCACAGCCACCGGATCACCGAGTGTCCCGGGATCGAAGCGGTTCTTCTCCCGGGACAGGCTTTTCAGATAGTCTACCAGCTTGTTCAGCATGAGGCCCCTGAGCTTTCTTTGCGTATTAGTTTTTCAAGGATTTATAACACGCCGACCCTCGAGAGATAGGACTTCTACGAGCGGAATCACGTGTGTTTGAACTCGTTTCCAAGTCCTAAACTGTCCACGATCTCCAAATCGCTAAATCTCCCAATCTCCCAATCGCCAAATCCTATTTCTGCACCTGGAGGCTTTTCGCCGTATATTCCATGAGCTCTATGGCGTTGCCGTCCGGATCGCCGATCCAGGCCTGCTTGGAGTTGTCCATGCCGACTCTGACATCAGTCACCTTGACGCCTTTTTTCTCAAGGTCTGCCTTTACTTTTTCAATCTCATCTACCTGGAGGCAGAAGTGGGTGTACTGGTTTCCCTTGATGAGTTCTTCGATCTTGCCGTCCCCCCACTTCTTCTTTGCCATGGCATGGTCGAATATCTCGATGAAGGTGAGGTTGCCGAACCCGATATAGTAGCCGAAGGGCTTGCCGTCGTCGGTGTCGAGCGTGAACTTGACCTTGAGGCCGAGTTTTTGCGTGTAGAACTCCACCATCTCCTTCGCCCTCTTCGTGTGGAAGCAGATATGGCCCAGCTGCTTGATCATGTCGAACTCCTTGATTTGAGGTTGCATTAAAAGGCAATAAAAAAGCGCCGTCGGTAATAATATACAGACGGCGCTTGTGATTTAAAGCAAAGATTACAGCATGGCGAGCAGTTTCGCCTTGTGGTCTTCGAGGAGCACTCCGACCTGGTCGAAGTCGATCGGCTCATAGCCTTCCTCGACGATCTCCGAGCAGAGGATCAGCCATGCCTGGTGATCCCAGTTGCCCTTCTTCGCCTTGACGAATTTCTCAAGCTTGCCTGATTTAGCAAGCTTCTTCAGGTTCTCCTCCTTCTTGCATACGGGCGCGGCCTTTTTACATTCTGCCTTTGCGCACGGAGCAGCCTGGACAGTTTTCGTGTTCTTTCCTTTTTTCATTGCTATCTCCCCCATTTTGGTTAGGTTTATTTTTTCACGAAGGGGTATATTTATACATCATGTCATGGAAATTGCAAATGGAGTCCAGTTGAATGTATAAAAATGAGCCGGAGCGGGGCAGTGTTTATTAGGATATAAGGAGCGCGGCCATTGCTGCGCAGGACAGGTCCTGGACGGCTATCCGTTCAGGTATTTCCTCATGGATTCCTGCCAGAGAGGGCGCCTGAAGTCGAGAATGCCATCTATCTTTGAACAGTCGAAACGGGAGTTGAGCGGACGTTTCGCCGGAGTCGGGAAAGCCGCGCTCAGGCATGATATCAGCTCCTTTTCGATCTTCTTCTCCTTGAGAATGAATTCGGCCACCTCGTAGCGGCTCGCATAACCTTCTGCGGCGAAGTGATAGAGCCCTTCGGCCCGTTTCCCGATCATGCAGAGCAGGGCCTTTGCGACATCCGCAGTATATGTCGGGGAACCGACCTGGTCTCCAACTACCTTGAGCTTAGGTGATTTTGCCGCGGCGTCGAGAACCTTGCTTATGAAATTGTTGCCGTTTCTGCCATAGGTCCATTCCAGCCTTACAATTGCGTGCCGGCAACCTGAAGACTGGACGAACTGCTCGCCTTCAAGCTTTGTCTCACCATACCAGCTCAGCGGGTTTGGCTGGTCATTCTCGGAAAGTCTTTTGCCCGAATTGTCGCCGAACACGAAATCCGTGCTTATATGGACGAGGTATTTGTGATGTTTCTTTGCGAAGTTCGCAAGGTGTGAGACCGCGAGAGCATTTACATCCCTGCAGATCTTCCTGTCCGTCTCCGCCCT
>CAZDNQ010000850.1:0-2289 GCA_964506605.1 uncultured Victivallis sp.
ATCGGTAAATGTGCCATTCAGAAACTTATCGATGGTGAACTGCCCCTGCCCGTTCTTCCACGGACTTGCATCCGAGACCTGATACATGATCGCAAGCTCCTTGCCGTCATGCGCAAGCGCGGCACGGAACCAGTTCGCGGGATTTCCCTGTTCGGCGACCTTGAAATCCACGGCGCCCTCCATGAGAGGTCGGTTCATCGGGTGCATCACAGGAACAGGACCGGCAGGCAGACTCCTGACCTTGGCGATCCTGAGAGTCTCAGGTTCGGCCATCTCCTGCTGTTGGCGCTGCTTTGCGATCTCCAAACCTGCGGCAACATCATTGTCCCTGATATCAAGCTCTTTGACTACCTTGACGCATGTGTCGAGGTTCTTCACCTCCATAATACGGTACGAAGCTCCTCCGAGCTGGACATAGATCTTCTTTGAGGAAGTATCGCGCCAGATGAATCCGCCGAAGCTCTCCTGCCCGATGAACGTCTCATCAAGCGTCACCCTGCCCTTAGTGTCCTGACAGATATTCGAGAGATAGATACCGTCCGTCGACATCAGGAACCATTCGCCGCGGTCGCCGCCGAGGGCTGTCATGCTGCCGATGTTCGGGATGTCCTCGACAACACCGTTCGTGCGGAACGGAGCGATCAGTACGCCTCTGCGCGCCGCAGGTGCGTCATGGCGCCCGTAGAGGTTCGGATATGATCCGCTGCGACCGTCTATTGTCTTATATGTGATGCTGTCTGTCACGTTACCGGCCATGTCCATCACGGGACTGCCGCATGAGGATCCACCCCACTTGGTGTCAATCCAGTTCTCTATTTTGGCTGGATTGGCGAAATCATAGAGCGGAACACCGGCATCGGTAAGGCCTTTCAAATCATATCGGTTCCCATTGACGCTTATAATCGTAAGATCCGGCCTCATCCAGCCGTTTGACCAGTAGATGTTCCTGAAATCGATGTTCTCCGTCACCTCGTCGGCATCGACCACATGGTTGTCGTTCTTGTCTATCCAGGCTTTTCCGCCCTCGGTCTTGTTCTTCGAAACCTTCGAGAAATTGATCTGGATGCATTTGCGGAAGACCCCGTCCTTGTCCCTCATGAGCACGCTGAGGTCGTCTGGCTTGTTGAAACCGGGGACACCGCATGCGTATTCATGCCCCTTGTATTCGTAGACAAGCCCGCGTTCATGCGCAAGCTCAGGATGATACATGAGAGGCTGTTCATTCGTCTTCCGCTTCCAGGGATCAGGATTGGGATCGAGCTTGAATTCAACGCCGTGCGCGATGAAGCGCGTGGCGTCAAATGTCAGAGGGAATCCGGACATCGCGCCGTAGTCGGCCTGTCCCCAGTACTGGTTGAGCATCTTGTAGCTTTCATCCCAGCATGTCACTCGCTTGCAGGTCTTAACGCACTCAGAGATCCAGAGACGTCCGAGATGGTCGAAGTCCGCGCCGATCGGCCGTACGAGATCATCCATCACAAACTTTCCGGCAGGCCTGTCGGCCCCCTTCCACTGACTTCCGATCGCCTGTATCTTCTTTCCGTCCGCCCCGAATACCACAACCTGGTTGGAGTCAATATCGCTTATCACGAATCTCTTCATGTCCATGCTTATTCCAAGGCGCACCGGGTTCACAAGACCTTCAGCCTTGAACATGTCAGTCGGCTTGAGCGCGGCGTCGAGTGATGCCACCCTTCCATCCTTGTAAAGGGCAAACAGTTTGTCATCGCGGTCGGTGAGGGCAACCAGGTCTCCTGGCTCGACACTGGATTCCACTGCTCCGGTCGACGGATTCACCTTCTGGAGGGCGCGCCCCGGGAAGCATACCCAGAGGCTCCCGTACGCCATCGCAATGCTGCTCATGTCAGGCACATTCGTATCCGGAAGAAGAGCCGGACTCGGTGTCTTGTCGGGATCATCGAATACCATGAGCTGTCCATCCTTGAGCTTGAACTTGAAGAGCAGGGTCTTCTTCTGCCAGCCGGACCGCGAAAGGCCGTAGGCGAAATTGTCGTCCATGGTCGCATCGACGAACTCATTTCCGTTGGCCCACTTGATTATGGCGTCATCGTTGATGAGCTGGATTCCGGATCCGCCTTCAGTTCCTGTAAAGAGGAGTATTGTATTATTGCCGCGGGTCGCGACTGAAGTGGGATGTCCGTGGTTTGCTCCCCAGAGCTTGACTCCGGCGTCGGTGGGCCACGGGGGCGTAGCGGAACTGTAGCAGCTGTTGTAGAAGCTGAGCTGCACAGGAAGATGATGCACGATCGTCGCCTTGTATTTGCCGGG
>CAZDNQ010000851.1:0-2287 GCA_964506605.1 uncultured Victivallis sp.
ATCTTCACCAGCACTGGAATCCTCCCGCCACACACACACGGATGCGATTTCGCCCCGAAAAGCTCCTGGACCCTGACCGACATCACAGGCGTATCGCCTTCATGGTAGTCAAGCCGGATCATCGAACCGCTCGGGACCTTCCAATGGGTCGGGGCAAGCTTGTCAAGGAGTTCCTTCTGTCGCCAGTCTAGCATGGCCCTGAACGCCTCTGCAAGATTTATCCTGCCAAAATCAGCAGCCTTCCTTATTCCTCCGAGGGAAGGGAGAAGCCATTCCTCAAGCTTTTCAAGAAGCGCATTATCAGACATGTCAGGCCAATCATTTTTCTTATCGAATTTAGCGGCTAGAATAATCCTGTGCCTCAGGTTTTCAGCTTCGCCGTTCCAGGACAACACAGCCAGTCCGCGCTTCCTTATTCCAGACAAAACAGCGGCCGCTATTTTTTGCCTGTCAGGATTCTTCAACGGATATTCTTCTAAAATGATTTCTCCGAACATCCTCCGGCCAACCGCATCGACACATGCATCCCTGTCATTCCATTCGACAATTTCCATCTTTCTCATGAGAGAGGTGAAATTATCCTCAATCTCGTCCAAGGAGATCGGCGCCGCAAGAAGTATCTTCGCGTCCTTGTCCTTGTCATCCAGTTCGGCGATTGCCAGGAACTCCTCCTTGGAGATCGGTTCGTGGTTTGCGAACTTCGCAGCCCTCCCGCAGGAAAGCAGATATACCGGGTCCTCCCCTGCCCTGCGCCTCGCGATCCTGTCCGGATACGCGAACCCAAGAACAAGACCTGCCTCAGCCGAATCGCATTCCTTGAAGGCAATCCCCAGCCTCCTCCTGAATTCGTCGGCGAAATTCTTCACTCGCCATCTCACGGAACCGTCGACATGATGCTCTCCCGAACTCCTCCTCAGCTCATCAAGCCTGAGACGCAGATCCGAATCCTTTGGACCAGCCCTGAACTTTATAAGATCCCGCTCCTCGAGAAGCGCCGCGATATCGCAGGCCAGACTGCCGAGGCCGAGAATGGAGCTGCGTATCATCATGTTGGCAAGGCGCGGGTGCGTCCCGGCCGCAAGCATCTTCCTGCCATGAGGTGTAATCCTCCCATTTCCGTCTATTGCACCAAGCTCCCGGAGCAGTTCCTCAGCCTGTGCGAATTTCGCAGATGGCGGGATGTCAAGCCATTTCAAAGCCGGCAGGGACTTCGTCCCGCCCCATTCCGCAAGAGAAAGTGCGAGATTCGCAAGATCAGTCTCAAGTATCTCAGGAACATCGTATTCCGGCATCATTGAGCTTTCGCCCTCCGCCCAGAGCCTGTAGCATTTGCCAGGCCCAGTCCTGCCGGCACGGCCGCGGCGCTGGTCAGCTGAAGCACGGCTCACCCTCACGGTGTCCAGATGCGACATTCCGGTCCTCGGATCGAAGAGCGATTTTCTGGAAAGTCCGGAATCTATCACGACGCTGACGCCATCTATGGTTATGCTGCTTTCCGCGATGTTGGTTGCAAGCACTATCTTCCTCATGCCTTCAGGCGCCGGCCTTATCGCCTCATCCTGATCCTTCTTGTCCAAGTCGCCATAGAGCGGGCAAATATGCACATTGCCGGGAAGCCTGCCTTCCCTTATCCTTTCTTCTGTCCTGCGGATCTCGCCGACACCGGGCAGGAAGCAGAGGATGCTGCCTTTTTCCTCATCCATGGCCTTCCCGACCACCCTTGCCATGAAATCATCCAGCCTCTCCCTCGTGGAAGATTTCGCCATGTATTCGGTCTTCACATCAAACATGCGGCCTTCGCAGGAGACGATGGCAGGCTTATCGAAGAGAACGGCGATTTTCGCCGGATCAAGCGTCGCCGACATTATTAGAATCTTGAGATCCTCGCGCAGGTTGGCCTGCACGTCAAGGGCGAATGCGAGCCCCAGATCGGTGTGGATATTGCGTTCATGGAATTCATCGAATATCACCAGTGCGACATTTTCCAGCTCAGGATTATGCAGTATCTGCTTTGTAAAAATCCCCTCGGTGACAACCTCTATCCTGGTATCCCGTGAAACCTTGCTGTCGGTACGGGTGCGGTAGCCGACAGTCCTGCCAACCGCCTCACCGAGGTTGTCCGACATCCTGTATGCTGCAGCACGTGCTGCAAGACGCCGGGGCTCGAGCATTATAATCCTCTTTCCATTCAGCCATGGTTCACCGAGAAGCACCGTCGGCACGACAGTGGTCTTGCCGGCTCCAGGAGGGGCCTTCAAGATCACGGATGCGCTATTGGCAAGCGCAC
>CAZDNQ010000852.1:0-2286 GCA_964506605.1 uncultured Victivallis sp.
AAGCATCTGACAATATCCGAGGCGTCTGAATGGCTTGGAGTCAGCCGGAACACGATAAGGGCGTGGATAAAAAAGGGCCTGCTCAAAACCATGCTGAACGGGCAAGTCGTCGTTCCGGTGATAGGTCTGTCGCCTAGGGATATTGAAAAGACACGATCCGCCATCAGGGGATATCCCGGAGCATATGGTTTCATACTGGGCAGGCTTGAGGAATATGAAACCCTAAGGGACGGCATCAACCTCAAGATCGCATGCCTAGTGGACATGATACTCTGCTTCGGACTTGACTACGGCATTTACAAATGCAGGCAGTCATTGCTCCGGGATGCCGCAGAACTGACATCCTTGCCAATCGCCGGATACATCTCGGAAGGGCTGGCGGTCGATGACATCTCGTTCGATGATCTTAAAACCGTCATTGAAAGACAGCGCAGTGTGTTGAATAATCCGGCTCCATTTATAAAGGAGTATATTGCCGGAGAAAGCCGGATTGCGGTCAATGAAGAAGTTCTCGGAATGATCCTGGCTGCGTGTAGGACCGGGAAACTGGACAAGCTGGAATTCACCGCCGACGCAATGCGCATCGGCTACATCCTCAAGGCGCATGACCATGTCAGGGCGAAACCAGCTTCGGCAAGCCTGTCAAGACGCGAGGATCTCTGCAGGCTCTACGAAGAGGCGCTGTCAAAGGTCCGGAGCCTGTGCGGACACACGGTCCTTGACAAGTATCTTCAACGGACAGCCTGCAGGCATCTCGATGATTTCTATTCAGGGGAATCCCGTGATGCAAGGCTCACAGAGTTCAGCCATATACCTGTATTTGTATTCATCATCGTCGCAAGGGCGTATAAGGAATTCCGCAGGAACCTGAATTTCAAAGTCGACGATTTCATTTCCGTCGGAGTGGACCAGCTGGAGGGCATCCTTGAAAACAGCGAGGAATACTTCCCGCAGGAGGTCAGGACGAGCTTCCATCCTGCAGTCAGCATCTCAAGACAGATAATTACAGAACATCGCGGAGTCTGCTGGCGCGAGGTCGCGTGCAATGTCCTGAAAGAGTCCCTTGCATCCTACCGGATGAAAAAAAGCAGGTTGCACAAAGTGCTTCTCGACATCCTGGACAAATATGACCTGGTAATAAAGCCGGCCTGCGCCTGGAGCGGGAGAAGCCGGAAACCGCTTGCGGAAGACAGGCCGCCGGCGGGCTTGTCCCGAAGCGACGACGGTGAACAGGATGAGAGCGGCGGCGTTGAGCCAGAGAAAATGGAATTGCTGGAATCTACGCAGGACTTTGTGGACGAAGAGGAAGATTCCCAGGATGACAGTACAGAGGAAAGAAAGGAGTACCCGCCTCCGGTCGACACAGGCAATAGCCAGCCCGTCCTCTCAATGGATATTCTCTGCTATTATCTGTATAAGTTAAAAAAGATGCCTGTGCAGGAGATTCGGAATAAATCCGGATTGTCCTGTGAAGAAATTGAGGATGCATCAAAAGATGTTGAAGAAACCCTGGAAAGAGGAGAGCCCGATCAGATGGAGCCGATACTGGAGGCGCTTGAATCGCTGTCCGGGAGGGATAGGCGCAGTCCCGGCCGACACCATTACGGAAGCTGACATACCAACAGGGGCTGGCAATCTCCACGGTCATCAGGATGCAAAATACAGAACCTCTGAGAAGATGATGAGTTCCCAGGGGTTCTGGTTTTACAACAGACACAACAGCCGGACGTTCTCTTCAATATGATTTCCAGTATGACCTCCGAACCAATCCTGGAGGTGGAGTCGTCTGTTCCGGAATATCCCCTCGTGCAATGCACAAATATAGCCCTTGCTGCAACATTTTCCCCAATATTGTAGAAACAACAAATTTAATTAGGGAGATGTTGACATGGAGAAGATCAGGCTGAAGGCCGCCCGGATAAGGGCGGGGTTGCGCCAGGTAGAACTGGCGAAGATGGCGGGTGTCTCGCCGGGTATGCTGAGCAGGTACGAATGCGGATGGCTGGTTCCGAGGGAGGATACCGCAGGAAGAATTGCACGTGCGCTGGGAATATCCCCGCAGGAGGTGCTGGAGTTTTATCCAACTGCCAGAACCCGCTTACCTGCTCCTTCCAGCGGAACCGGCATGGCAGGTTCAAATGATCCCGCGGCTGGAGGTGGCCTATGAGTGAAGCCATAGAAAACAAAAGCCCGGCATTACAGCGCCCGGGAATCTCTCCCGCTACTCTTGTCCTGGCCGGTATCAGGCGGGTCAGCTCTGGTGAGGCGTTTGAACTCTGCGGCCTG
>CAZDNQ010000853.1:0-2280 GCA_964506605.1 uncultured Victivallis sp.
TGCAGCGGATCGCGTGCTCCGCCTGTTCCGAACGCCGAGGCGAGCAGAGGGAAACAAGGTTGATGTCCTTGTCGGCAATCAGTTCATCCAGAGAGGAATAGTTCCTGAACTTCCCTCCAAGCGATAAAAGTGCTTTCTCATCAAAAGAGGCAACCGCAACAAGCTCTGCCTGAGGATGTTTTTCCAGCTGTTTCTGTATCTGGTGCCCGTTAGTACCGTATAATCCGACTCTGATCTTATTCTTCATTGTTACTCCTTACACACACATGCCTTGCGGCATTGACTACAAGCTTAATGCATCTAATTAGGAATACGTTTGTAGTTAATCCACCTCAGGCGGATTAAGCTCGCAAGAGCTGTTCTTTTCTGATTATTTTATTCTCACCATCCACGGCATCTTCTCATCCGGCTGTTTTGCCAGCCGAATCACTCCGTACCATCTCGTGTTCCATGGATGTCCGTCCTCGGACCACATGAGATGAGTGACTCCATTCGATCCCTTATGGTTCCACCATAGGGAGAATCCGAGATCACCGCTCTCCGGCCAGGCTGTCAGTTCCATCAGATCGTATGGGATGAAAAGCTCAACGAATGCACCATATTCAGTCTTCTTCCACTTGCAATCGAGTCCGGTCGCCTTCTTTGAGGTCTCACCTTTTGAAACCTTGAAAGTTCC
This sequence comes from uncultured Victivallis sp., assembly GCA_964506605.1. Lineage (GTDB taxonomy): Bacteria > Verrucomicrobiota > Lentisphaeria > Victivallales > GWF2-50-93 > GWF2-50-93. The sequence continues at coordinate 677 of CAZDNQ010000853.1, forward strand.
GCTCTTGTCCTTGTTGCCAGAAACCCAGTAATAAGGACCGGGAGTTCCGAGAAGTTCAGACTTCCGGGTATCGAAGAACATGGTAAAATTGTCGTCATCGACAGCTCCATTTGCCTTGATTGCAAAAAAGATGCCATCCTTGCCATCCTTGCCGGCCTTTGCCGACCATTGCAGCATGCACTCGGACGGATTTGCCCGCTTGTCATCTGGCCCTCTCACCCAGCGCGCCTGGCACGGTTCGCCGTCAACCGACCATCTCGCATCCTTCCACTCATCTTCATCTCCGTCGACCGATGCTTCGCCTCTGGCGGCGGCGGCAAATCGGCAATATGCGAGTTCCGCAACGGCCCAGCCTCCGCCTACTTTCCGCACCAGCGGGATCCGTCCATTGTCCTTTTCAGGAATCTCGACATCAATCTTCTCGCCATTGTCGACGTCGACCTGCACTTTTGGAGTTTCAGCCACCATCCGCCCACGGATTATGTTCGGAGTTCCAAATGGGGCCGGAACAGCGCAGGATTTTGCCCTTCCATCGGAAAACAGCACAGTTGTTATTAATGGGTTTCCTGGTGCAAGACATGTGTTGGCCGGATATTTCAGAAGGTCCTCCGGCTTCAGCGCCTCAGGCCATTCGACAGTGAACTCAGCCGTTTCCCCCGCCTTCAGGCTGTAACCGCCTTCACCCAGGAGCTTCACCGGACCGCTTTCCAGACGAGGATATACGGCAAGTCTTCCTGCGATATCCCCGCCGGATCGGTTAACCATGGTGATCCTGCTCCGCACTCCCGAATCGGTCCATGTGCTTGACCCTTTCATTTCCACGGCGACAGGAATATTCCGGCAGGCTATGGCATTATATACCGCCTTGGCCATCATCAGATGTCCGAGGGCATTTGGATGGATCGTGTCACCTTTGCCTCCGTTCTCGATCATCGAATTGAACTGCTTCGAATAAGATGGCGGATACAGGGGCCACATCCTTACCGCCGACTCCTCTATAGTCGCAGCGCCCTCGCCCCAGACCGCATCAAAAGTCTTCGCGCATGGAACCTTCAGCTTCTCCGCCAGCTGTTCAATGGCTTCCGCAAAGCCGACAGTGCGGAACGCATATTCGGGAGGATTTGATTCCGGCTTGACATCGTCCTTTGCGACCGGGATCTCGATATGCGGAGTCGGCTGCAGGAAGACAGTGTCGGCACCGCATTCGTCGGCAAGATGTTTCGCCAACCATTCGTACTGATCCAAAAAGCCTTCCAGGGAACATCCACATATCTGGTCGTTGAGACCATACATGATCGTCGCCATGTCAGGCCTGAGAGCGACTGCATCATCATTGAAATTCCTGACAGACGCATCAACAGATCTGCCCGGATATGACCTGTCGACGATTGTGATATTCTTATTTCCTGTTGCCCTCGATAGCATGGTTGCGAGGATGTTCTCATAATCACCGGTGTTAGTTACAGAATCACCCATCGCCAGAATCTTGAAAGGTTCGCCCTTGAGCAGCTTATCTGCAGAGCGTGGAAGGTTACGGCGCAGGACATCTTCATCCATTTTAGGCGGAGGCGCAATGGCAAGAAACCGGATGTCATCCTTTGCAT
>CAZDNQ010000854.1:0-2279 GCA_964506605.1 uncultured Victivallis sp.
AGCGTGCATGGCGTAGCGAAATGCATGGTTGACGAGGGGCAGAGAACCTCATTGGCATATCGGATATGTGAGAAGTGCCTGGCGTTCATCAAGTAGACGGGGATTGGTAGAAGGCATGTTTTACCGGTATTAATTTTCTATGTGCCGATGGCCGGAGCCATACTCAGCAGGAACGATACCATACAGTACTACCGGCAGTGCTATGAGCACGTTGATCTTGTGATGCTTGACATGGTGATGCCGCAGATGAGTGGGCGTGAGGTATTCCTGCCCATGTGGAAGATAAATCCAGATGTAATGACGCTCCTCTCGTCGGGATACAGCATCGACGGGGAGGCGCAGAGAATGCTTGATGAAGGCGTAATGGGATTCATACAGAAGCCTTGCGACATGTGTGAACTTATGCAGAAGATCTCTGAGGCGCTGAAATAAACTTCCTTACGACATCGGTATCTATATCATGCAAATATTGATGGTGTTGAAAGCGCAGGCTAAGTTGCGTAAGAAATGCGGGATACGCTTCAATTATAGGATATACAGTCGGAAGAATGAGACTGAGGAAGAGAAAAAAACTGCGAGATGCAATCCCACGTTTAATTCCTAAAATGCTCTGATAGCTTTACGAAAAATGAGGATAAAAGGATTGGAGCGAGCGATGAGATTCGAACTCACGACATTCACGTTGGCAACGTTCAAACGCCTGCCTCAAATATTCAGTTCAGCCTCAAATCTTTATGTTACTTGTTATATATTTATGCCGATTTAACCCGAAATAGAGTGACGATAAGGTGACGGTGTTTTCCCTCTACGCAGAATCTTTTCAAAACTACTGGTTTTGGATCGACTCTATCTTGTTGGTTATTATCGGCCATTTACATGGTATGTTTATTGCCCTTTATTTCATATGCCTGGACGCAAAATGTCCTATTAGTCCAAATATATGTTTTGAATTGTTTATATCTGGCAACTTTGCAGGGTAATGTTACATTACTGTTTTCAACAGTTATCATAGGGGCTCCCACCATGTTCGAACAGGCTTTCAGGAACATCGACGACATCCTCTGGAAAGAGGCCGGATGCACAACAGAACTCGACTACACCGAACAGACATCCTGGCTTCTCTTCCTCAAATACCTCGACGGACTTGAGCAGGACCGCGCCACCGAAGCCCAGATACAGGGGAAGAAGTACGCTTACATCCTCGACAAGCCCTACCGCTGGGAATCCTGGGCAGCCCCGAAAGGCAAAGACGGCAAACTCGATCACAACGCTGCGATGACCGGTGACGATCTCCGGGACTTCGTGAACCTGAAACTATTCCCCTATCTCCACGGTTTCAGGCAGAAGGCCGAAGGTGCGAACACCATTGAATACAAGATAGGTGAAATCTTCGGTGAGATAAAGAACAAGATATCCAGCGGTTATAATCTCCGGGAAATCATAGACCACATAGACGAACTGGAGTTCAGGTCTCAGGCAGAGAAGCACGAGTTGTCAGCCCTATATGAGGAGAAGATAAAGAGAATGGGTAACGCCGGCCGCAACGGTGGTGAATACTATACCCCCCGACCTCTTATCAGGGCGATAGTGCAAGTAGTAGAGCCGAAACTGGGAGAACGCATATATGACGGAGCCGTTGGATCCGCGGGATTCCTATGCGAGGCCCTGGATTATCTGAAGAAAGAGAACCCCAAACGCACCACGGCCCAGGATAGGACGTTGCTGGAGCATACGTTCTACGGCAAAGAGAAGAAGTCCCTGGCATATGTCATAGCCATCATGAACTTGATTCTGCACGGCTTAGAAGCCCCGAACATCATCCATACCAACACGCTAACCGAGAATCTCGCGGACATCCAGGAGAAGGACCGGTTTGATGTCATCCTCGCCAATCCTCCATTCGGTGGCAAGGAGCGCCAAGAGGTCCAGCAGAACTTTCCCATACGTACCGGTGAGACGGCTTTTCTTTTCCTCCAGCACTTCATCAAGATGCTAAAGGCCGGTGGTAGGGCTGGCGTTGTTATCAAGAACACATTCCTGTCCAACACAGACAACGCATCCGTGAGCCTGAGGAAACTTTTGCTGGAGAGCTGCAATCTATATGCAATACTCGACTGCCCCGGGGGGACGTTCCAGGGTGCTGGCGTAAAAACAGTGGTGCTGTTCTTTGAGAAAGGCAGCAAGACACGAAAGATATGGTACTACCAGCTCGACCCCGGCCGTAACATGGGCAAGACCAATCCGCTCAACGACGACGATCTCAAGGAGTTCATCAAACT
>CAZDNQ010000855.1:0-2278 GCA_964506605.1 uncultured Victivallis sp.
CAGATACAGAGGACGCAGTCGCTCAGCATGTACTACATGGCTTATTACCGGCTCATGAACTCCGTCGGTCTGGACTCCATGGATCAGGAGACAATTAAGAAGCTCAAGGAGAAGATCGACAGCGCAACCGGAAGGAAGCCGTCTGAAGATGGGCAGATGGAGAAGGAACAGGAGCTTGAAAATGAGGATATGGAGCCCCAGGACGGAAAGGACTTCTCGCAGCCTCTTGGATTCAAGCCTGCGGAATAGGGGTTCCGGAGATCATTGCCCGTCTTTCTTCACCAAATCCTGGATCACCAGGCCGGCCAGCACGAACCCAAAGGTCGCCGTGATCTGCACTAGCGTCCCGTTTATCCTGGCCTTGGACATGCAGAGGTTCTCCTCGTCCTTGTCCGGACATGCACAGACGGCGCTCCCGCAGAAGGTCCGCCCCTTGTTCTCCCTCGGCAGCTCCTCGCTGTAGACGCAGATGAATTCCCCGTGGATCTTCTGCTGGCGGAGTCCACGTCTTACGGCGCGGGCGAGAGGGCAGTTCCTAGTCTTGCTGATCTTGGCGGTCCGCACCTGAGTCGGATCAAGCTTGGCCCCGGCCCCCATGGACGCGAAGACAGTCGCTCCTGATTCCATTGCGAGCTTGAGCAGGAGGATCTTGTTCCTCAAGGAGTCGATGGCGTCAAGCACATAGTCGTATTCCGACAGGTCGAACTGGACGCATGTCTCTTCATTGTAGAGGAGCTTGTGTGCGTGTATCTCCGCTTCGGGATTTATCTGGAGCAGGCGGTCCTTCAATTCATCTACCTTCGGTCTGCCGACATTATGTGAAGTAGCCTGCAACTGCCGGTTGATGTTTGTCGCGCAGACCACGTCGGAATCGACGATGGTGAGCTTCGTTACTCCCGTGCGGACCAGCGCCTCGGCGCACCAGCTGCCCACGCCTCCGACGCCGAAGATGATTACTTTGGCCTCTTGTATGCGGTGCATGGCGTCCTTGCCGAGCTGCAGCTCGGTCCTGTGGAACATCTGATGCCTTGATGGTTTTGTCATTCTTTAAAATACCTCTTCATGGCCTGAAAATCGATGGTATTCTTGAAATTATTGAACGCTGATGTTAGTTAAGCAGGACAGATTTAGACAGGATAACAGGATTTTCAGGTTTTGAAAATTTCATTTTATCATGTAAATCCAGTTGTCCTGTCAATAATTACAGGGTTTAATGATTCGAAAAGTAAAAATATCCGACGCAAGAGAGATCTGCTCGATTTACAACCACTACATCGAGAACACAGTCATCACTTTCGAGGAAGTCCCTCTTAAGACCAGTGAAATGGCGAAAAGGATAAGAGAGGTGGGCCGGAACCATCCATGGATTGTATATGTAGAACGCGGACATGTCCTCGGATATGCATATGCCGCTAAGTGGAAGACGCGCAGCGCCTACAGGCATACCCTTGAAAGCACGGTCTACCTGCACCATGAAGCCATTGGCAAGGGGATAGGAACGAAGCTCTACAAGGCTCTCCTGCAGATATTGAAGAAGCAGGGCTGCCATGCAGTTCTCGGATGCATCGCCATTCCAAACAAAGGCAGCGTGTCGCTGCATGAGAAGTTCGGTTTCAGGAAGGTCGCTCACTTCAAGCAGGTCGGACTCAAGTTCGGCAGATGGATCGACGTCGGCTACTGGGAACTGGTGTTCTAGAAAATGGACTGGTGAAAAATATGAGGACTTATTCTGTAATACTGCTTCTTCTTCTCTTGGCTGGTTGCCAAAATACTAAAGAAATGTCTTTGCCTAGCCCTAATGGAACGCAAAAGGTCGAAGTAAAATTGCAGCAAACAGAGTACGACAAGCCAGATGAGGCGCTTTTCATCATTAGAATATATGAAAATGAGAAAATCATATATAAAGAAGGGATTTTAACTGTAAGATTTGATGACTCATGGAATGTTTCATGGATTGATGAGCGGAAGATAAAATGTGTTTTACGAAAAGATTTTTATGAGTATTATATTAAAACAAATAAAGGGGAGTGGAAATGTATACTTTGGAATTGGGCTCTTTCTCCAGATGGGCAATGGTTTGTTTCAATCTATAAAGACGAAAACAAAAAAGTTCATATGAACGTATTCAAATACGGGGAATATGTAGATTCTGAAATTACAACAGATATTGAGATGGAAAGATTAGCTGATGTTGTCTCTTTTCCGGCCAATGATGAAATTATTCTTCGTGATGGAGACAAGGAGCATGTGTGGAAAAGAAATGATGGCTACATATTCG
>CAZDNQ010000856.1:0-2261 GCA_964506605.1 uncultured Victivallis sp.
CGTGTAGAGCCGATTCCGTATCTGCGTATTTCCCTGTCGAATACAGCCCCCCACATCACTTTTGGCCAGAAAGAGATGTCTCTATTTTTAGATGTGCATATCCATTCGAAAGGATTCTTTTCATTCTGCTCCTGAAGAGGCAACCTGCCGAGTAGGCCGTCTGGCTGACGGAGCTTCATTCCAGCAGTACGGATGGGGAAAAAGTTGAAAAGCTTGAAGAATGCAACAGTTCCATAGTATCTAATAGCATTTTCAGAAAAGGGAACGCCTAACGGAACGTTGGCCTGCATCTCATTTGGCAAAGGTATATCAAGATTATATCTGGGAGGCAAAAAAATTACCAGGTCACTGGACTTTCCCTTGGGATTCAGGAACGCTGTAATTATTGAAGTGAATATCGGTTCAAGCAGGTAATCATAGGAGAAAGCCCTGCTGATCGGCGAACAAGAAGTTTCCCGGTCACCGACAAAGGCTACGTGGGGTGCGTAAATTGCGGCTTCCGGTGCAAAAATGATAGTCCTGTAGGCGGACATCGCGGATTCATATGTTTTCCCTCCAGGTTTAACTTTTATGCCATATAAATTGTCTTCGCAGATGGAGATGAAACTTGCCGGAAGTTCTCCAATCCCGGCATTTGCCATCTCTGGAACATGCCCCATCAGGATTTTAGTAATCCGCTCCTTAAACCCAACTAGCAAAAGCTTTTTCATATGTATTAATAATTATTAATGTGTATTAATAAATATAGTATATATCGATATATATCATATACAATTATAGCATGTAATAAATAATGGCACGCCGCGTGTTAATTAATATCGCCAGACATAAAATTAAAACAAAAGGAGGAGTTATGTCTGGTGATGTTCCACGTTTTGGCAATGCTGCGATGATGAAAAATCTTTTTGGCCTTTCCAGTCCGCAGCTCAGGCAGATGGTTGTGCAGGGTTTTGTTAGGACGATCAAATTTAAAAATTCTAAGCAGGGGGCCAGGCTGTATTTGACGGCCGATGTTGAAAACGCCCTCGGACGACTGGCTATCGGCAGAAAACCGAAGACAACTGCGCCGACCTTATCCGAAGGAGGCGCATCATGAATGATACCCCTCTAATCGTGTTCCACGAGATCGAGGCTCAGCTGAATTCAGGCAAGCTATGCAAGGGACCTTCGATAGCCAACATCTTGAAATACAATATTGCGATTAAGGATCTGGAAGGTGTAATTAGTACATTGGGAAAGATCGAAGATAATCCAGATGCTAAAAATTTCATAAATCGCTTAGTACAATTTAGGATCGAAAGAGAGAGAGAAAGATCGCCTACCAATATTCGAGAACATAAGTCCATGCAGGACAAGTCACCTGAGCAGACTGCTCCTCCCAATGTTGATATGTCGGAGGGGAAATCTGCTGACTCAACAATACTGTCACCTGCCGAGTCAAGGCAACTGAAGGATCTTGAGTCATCGATCATGAAAGGATTAGGCAACTTCCTATCGGTTGGTAATGACCTTTCCGAGATCCGTGACAAGAGACTCTACAGGGGTAAACATGAAACATTTGAATCCTATTGCGAGGAAGTTTGGGGATTGACATCAAGACGGTGCCGTCAACTTTCAGATGGAGCGACAGTTGCAACGAATCTGAACAATTGTTCAGAATTTGATATTAAGCCAACAATTGAATCCCATGTCCGACCACTTGTCCGACTTAAACTTCAAGATCAGGTCAGGGCTTGGAAGCTTGCACTTGAAAAATCCCCAAAGGGAACGGAACCCGTTTCATCAACCGTGATTTCAGCTGTGAGCGAGATTGCGTCGAAGAAGAAGTCCAAGGGGCGCGGTGTTACAGACAGGAAAATTAAACTGAATGATCCTGTTAAAATCGAAGCTGATGATCTCCGCTGGCTGGTCGAGCAATTGACATCCAAAGATAATCAAAAACTTGGAGTTCTTGCAGGTAAATATGCCGGCAAGGTCAAGAAAATCATGACCGCAAAAATTGAATCTTTGAGCAAGGGCTCTGAAAATGAATCATAACCGAGCCGGCCACTTCCTCAAGTATGACGGACTGTGGCTGCTGAGCCGCAAGGTGGACATACGTCCGTACACGAAGTACGACACCGGCCTGGCGGAGCATCTCATAGACAACAATTCGCTGCTGGGCCTGGAAGCCCTGGCGATGAAGTATTCCAGCCTGGGCCAGTATGACGGCGAGCTGAACAAGTGGAAGAAGGACAACAGGGAGTGCGTCAGCGACGAGC
>CAZDNQ010000857.1:0-1486 GCA_964506605.1 uncultured Victivallis sp.
ATAACAATCATCATTGCTAGGAAAATCAGAGACGGCCTTATTGTCTTCACAGGTGTTTCCCGGATTTAAACAAATAATCGTATAAGATTGAGCCTGGCTCGGAAAAATCAATTGGCTTCTGTCAAATTCCAAGGTTTATTTCATCGTCAAATATTCCTGGTAAATCAGACATCAGGATATATCCTAAATATAGCCGCTGAGTAAAGCTCAGGCATCACCCATGCACTAGCGAGCAGGAAAAATGAATGAACACAAGAGGGAAAGGCTTATACGCCGTATCGAGCGCTGGCTGCTCCGGAAGGATTTTCCAAGAATCCAGATGGTCTTCATACTGTCGGTTACCGGCGCCACAGGATTTATCTTCTCATTCCTACTTCTGAAGGCCGGTCTGGCCCAGATGTGGATCAGATATCCTGTTTCAGCACTCCTCTCATACGTGGTCTTCCTGTTCCTCCTCAGGCTCTGGATACAGTACCAGGGCACCGTAAAACCCGAAATGAGCGAGGACGACGCCTCCGAAGCAGCTGAAAACATCATGGACAGCATTTCAGACGCCATTGACATCAAAATCCCGCTCCGGACAGATGCCTCTTCGGGCCTCGATTCAGATGAGATTGTCTTCCTGGTAATCCTGCTTGTGGCATTATGCGCAGGTGTCCTTGTCTGCTCATATGTCGTATTCACAGCCCCGAACCTGTTTGCAGAACTCATTCTCGATGCATTCATAATGAATAGGATCTACAGGAGAGTCAACTGCAGTTACGATGCCGGCTGGCTTGCAACCGCCCTGCGTCGCACATGGATTCCAGCCCTGCTGCTGGCGGCATGTCTTTCACTTGCGGGATTCTGCATGCAGGAGATAGCCCCCAAGGCCAGCTCCATCGGACCTTTTATTGAAGAACTCGCTGAAAAGATATGAGTCTCAGATATTAAAGGTATACATCCCGGCCCTGCATATTTTCCTGCTTATCCCAGGCAGCCTCACATGAAGTGCGACTTTCGCAGGAATGCCTGCCGAAACCTCGATTTTACCGCCGCGCCTCCTCCATGACACCTTGATAGGCCCTTTTGGAGATGGCACTACTGCTTCAGCCGAATCAATCCCCTCTATGAATGACGGAGCCAATTCGACTTCGCTCCATGCAAGTCCCGTCTGCCTGAGCCCGGCGATCATGTTAACCATATGGAACGAGGGATGTCCCGTCCAGGCATGCGAGCATGATCCTCCATCAGGCTCCTTCCAGTCAAAACCCTCCCAGGTCGTGCCGGTGGACAGCATCGGAGACCACTTGCTCCGGATGAAATCTATCGATTCCCTGGAGTATCCGAGGCGTCCCATGGTCTCCATGACGTATGTCGCCCAGAACGCCGAAGGCACCGGCCATGTCGCCTTCTCGTCCTTTAGATATGGAAGAATGCGCTTCTCTATCATGTTCCTGTGGAATTCAGGCTTGAACCCGAGCATGATCGCCATCACCTGGTCGTG
>CAZDNQ010000857.1:1496-2260 GCA_964506605.1 uncultured Victivallis sp.
CGGAAGGTTCACCTGAAAATCTTCCATTCCTGTCAAGACAGGCGCAGAATAGTCCGGCCTTCTTGTCGAAAAGCTTTTTCTCGATAAGCTTCCTGCGGAATCCTATCTCGGTGCTGCACTTCTTCAGTTCTGCGGTCTTGCCCGACGCCTTCAGGAGTTTAGCATAATGTTCCAGCGTGATGAGATGCCAGAGGTTGAGGAATGTTGGAACCCGTTCCTTCGGCAGCGTCGACCAGTCCTCAAAGAGCCAGAACCGCGGATCATATATAAGGAGCCCTTCCTTGTCCCTGACCTCGGCCGATTCGAAATACCCGAGGACTTCCTTGATCCTGCTGTGCTGTTCATGGAATACGCCCAGGTCTCCAGTCTGCCAGTAATAGTCGTAGACCGTCAAAATCCATGTGAGCGCGAAGTCAGGCAGGATGCACCAGCCTGATGAAGTAGGAGCATGTCCGTAGGTCAAGCCCTGCGGAGCATGCTGTCCGGCTATTGAATGAATACCCCTTGCAAGCAGCCGCGCATCGCCGTCCATGTAGAAGGTGTTCTTCGCCTGTACGCGTGCATCGCCCCACCACTGCGCCTGTTCGCGCCATGGCGTGTCTACATATGAATCAATCGAGCAGATCTGCTGGGTATGCTTCGAGATCTTGTAGATGCCGTTGAGGACCTCGTCCGAACATTTGAAGTCCCCCTTCATTGTGAAAGGATAGTACGCGGTCCTTAGTTTCAACCTTATCTTCAGGGGTTTTGTCAGGTCGCGGGCG
>CAZDNQ010000858.1:0-2256 GCA_964506605.1 uncultured Victivallis sp.
ATCAAAAATCTTCCGCAACGCGACATATGTGAATTTTTAGAGGTTCCTTTAATAATTGCTATTTTGAATCCGCTTGTAGTCAAGCTCGTAAGAGCTGTGTATTATTGGATCTCAAATCTGCAATTGGAAATAGCCAATCGGCAATGCTTACGGCACCTTCAGGACCGCACCGGTGTCCGCGCTGGTCGCCATCGCGGCATACCTCGAGAGCCAGCCGGTCTTGTACCTGGGTTCAGGCGCCTTCCACGCGGATCTCCGCCTGGCGAGTTCTTCCGGAGGAACATCAAGCGAGATAGTCCTTGCCGGAATGTCAATTGAGATCATGTCGCCTTCCCTGACCAGGGCGATTGTCCCGCCTGCGGCGGCCTCGGGGCTTATGTGTCCGATACATGCACCGCGCGTTCCACCGCTGAACCTGCCGTCGGTGATTAGCGCGACCTTTTCGCCCAGTCCCTGGCCCATGATGTAGCTGGTCGGCGCGAGCATCTCCTGCATTCCAGGGCCGCCCTTCGGGCCTTCATACCTTATGACTACGACATCGCCAGCCTTGACCTTCCCTGCAAGGATTCCGGTGCAGGCGTCTTCCTGGCTTTCGAATATTACGGCTGGGCCGCGGTGCTTGTGCATTTCCGGAGCGACGCCTGCGGTCTTTACAACACATCCCTTTTCAGCGAGATTTCCGTAGAGGATGGCGAGTCCGCCGTCCTTGCTGTAGGGATTTTCGATGGTCTTGATCACTGTACCGTCAGGGGAGGGCGCCTTGGCGACTGTCCTGCCAAGTGTCTTTCCGGTTACAGTCATGGTATCCCTGGCGATAAGTCCTGTCTTCGAGATCTCCCTGATTATCGCACTGATTCCACCGACCCTGTCGACATCCTCCATATGGAACTTGCTTGAAGGGGAGACCTTGCAGATGTTCGGGGTCTTCCTGCTTATCTCGTCGATCTTCTTCAGGTTGAGGCTGATTCCGGCCTCGTTTGCGATGGCAAGCGTGTGGAGGACGGTATTTGTGCTTCCACCCATCGCCATGTCGAGGACAAGCGCGTTCATGAACGCCTGCTCGGTTGCGATGTTTTTCGGGAGGGGTCCGCCTTCGAGCGCCATCTTGACGATCAGCTTGGCGGCCTGCTTCCAGAGCTTCTTCCTCATCGGGTCGATTGCGAGTATTGTACCGTTTCCGGGAAGTCCCATTCCGAGGGCTTCAGTGAGGCAGTTCATGCTGTTTGCGGTGAACATTCCGGAGCATGAGCCGCAGCTGGGGCATCCCTTCTCCTCGAGGACTGAAAGACCTTTCTCATCCAGCTTTCCGACCTTGAGCTTTCCGACCCCTTCGAATATGGAGATAAGGTCGCAGGCGTTGCCGTCATCCAGCTTCCCTGCGGCCATCGGACCGCCTGAAGCGAAGACCGTCGGGATGTTGAGGCGCATCGTCGCCATGAGCATTCCGGGTATGATCTTGTCGCAGTTGGGTATGCAGATCATGGCGTCGAAAGGATGCGCCTTGAGCATTGATTCGACGGTGTCGGCGATGATCTCGCGGCTGGCGAGGGAATATTTCATGCCTTCGTGGCCCATCGCTATTCCGTCGCAGATCGCCATGGTGTTGAATTCGAACGGCACTCCACCCGCCTTGAGGATCTCCTTGCATATCAGCTTGCCGACCTTGTCGAGATGGCAATGCCCCGGAACGATGTTCGTATATGAGTTGCAGACGGCTATGAACGGCTTGTCTATATCAGTGCTTTTCACCCCTGTCGCATACATGAGGGAGCGGTGGGGAGCCCTCTCTAATCCTTTCTTGATGATGTCACTTCTCATATTTTTCTCCTTGAACGGTTGATTTTGCACGTAAACCATATTATTCTGTTCAGCTTTTTACCGAACCAAAGTCTCCATATTAGCACAAATACGGGCAATCGCAAAGGAGCGTCGTTTTTTTTATGTTTGAAAATCTGACAGACAAACTGCAGCAGGTCTTCAGGAAGATAAGCGGGCAGGGCATACTGACCGAATCCAACGTCTCGGAGGCGATGGACCAGATCCGCGACGCACTTCTCGATGCAGATGTCAACTATAATATTGTAAAGGAGTTCACCGAGGAGGTCAGGAAGGACTGCCTCGGCATCGAAGTGCTCAAGACCGTCACGCCCGGACAGCAGATCGTAAAGATCGTAAACGACAGGCTGATCGGGCTCATGGGCAGGGAGGTCGCCCCCCTGGACACGACCGGCGCATATCCCTCGGTGGTAATGGTCG
>CAZDNQ010000859.1:0-2253 GCA_964506605.1 uncultured Victivallis sp.
TATGACAGTCTCAATTACGAGCATATGTCCGCCTTCTGCCTTGATTTTATCTGTAAGGAACCCAACCGCCTTGCCCAGGAGCAGGGAGAACGGGATTATGAACGGCATTCCGTACCAGGCAAACATGCCGGTCAGGCACGGAAGTGCAAGTATCGCGCTCATGATGAACAGCAGGAGCACTGTCTTATCCTTCCTCATTATCCCATAGATTGCGGAGACGGAGGCAAGTCCCCCGATCAATACGAAGGCTACCTTTTTCGGAACCAGAATCAACGCCATTGGAAGGGGCAGGAAGTTCTCCAGATTGAAGTTTGATATTGAAAAAGACGTACTTGTGAAGAAAGACCTGTAATATTTAGTCAACGGAAGGTTGTTAGGCTGGAGGACGCCCATTATGTCCAGATTGGAAAACGATTCCACGGTGCCATCGATTCCGGCGGGATAATCCGGATGGCTCAGGTAAATGCACAGCCTGATCAGGGGCCAGACCGCATACGCCATGCCGCTGACCGCAAGAATCCCGAGCATAAGCTTCCACTTCCTTCGCAGATCTACGAACATGAACATCTGGACAAGCTGGCACCCGATGAGAAGGAGCGCCTGGTCCGAGCAGCACAGCGAAAGCGAATTGAAAATAATCGTCCTCAGCAGGAATTTCCTCTCTCCGGTCAGGATATATTCCTGGAACGAGCATATTCCCATTCCCATCAGGAAAACCAGTATGCTCATCCTGTATACCTGTGTCTCCATCAGGACAGACATCAGGTTCAAGGTGAGATACAGGAGTACGGCGACAGTTCCGGCGCGTCCGACATCAAATATCCTGGCCATCTTCCGGAGAAGGAAATAATTCAATATCCCGAACAATATGCTGACCAGCAGTCCGGCCTGCAGGAGAGGCATCAGGAACGAAATCACCCCTATGGTAAAATCGTATAATGGAGGATGGAACAGGTATAGTTCATTGTTATATAGACAGTGGAACGGGAAGTTCCTGGCAAGGGAAAGGTATGAGCACTGATCTCCTGTGAGGGAGAGATATTCATACCGTGAGAACAACCTCGTAATTAAATAGGCGGCAAACAGCGGAATCCCCGCCATTGCCGCAGTATTGAATTTCCTTGTCATTTCTTTTTCAACGCCTTCACCTGGAGGACGCCTTTTGCGAATTTCGCATCGAGGATGGTGCCTTCAGGCACATCGGGGGAAGTCAAGACTTTTCCGTCTTCGCTGCCGGTTATTATGGCATATCCCCGTTCGAGGACGGCTTCCGGATTCAGGTTCCTGAGCCTGCTTTTAAGTTCCAGGGATTTCGACTTCATCCTTTCGGAAAACATCCACATGGAATTCTCCATCCTCTTCGAGATCTCATCTATCTTCTGCTGGCGTTCCCGGACCATGTAGAGCGGCTCCTTGAAAACGTGGCTCTGGGCCGCCTTCTGGAAGCGGTTCTTCAGCCTTTCAAGATAAAGGTCGAAAGATCCCTTGAGCCGCCGCCGGAAATCCTCAATAGTTCCAAGGAACTCCTCCTGTTTTCCGACAACGAGCTCAGCTGCCGCGGACGGGGTGGGAACCCTCAGGTCCGAGACAAAATCGCAGATCGTGAAATCAATCTCGTGCCCGACGGCGCTTATGACCGGGATCCCGCTCGCGGCGATCTGCCTTGCCAGGACTTCCTCGTTGAACGGCCATAGGTCTTCAAGGCTTCCTCCGCCGCGCGTTATCAATATCACGTCGACCTTGCATTTCTCGTTGAAGTACCTGATACCGGCGGCAAGTTCCTTTTCGGCGCCTTTGCCCTGGACAGGAGAAGGATAGATCTTGATGTTGAGATTCGGGAAACGGCGGCTGATGATCTGGAGGATGTCGCGGATGGCGGCGCCGCCAGGAGATGTCACAATGCCTATTTTACCCGGAAGCAGAGGAATCGGTTTCTTCCTTGATTCATCGAAGAGTCCTTCCGCGGACAGTTTGTTCTTCAGCTCCTCGAACCTCCTGTGCAGGTCCCCTACCCCTTTTACCCGGATGGACTTGACAAGGAACTGGTATTCGCCGCGTACTTCATAGACCGACAGCCTGCCGAACGCCTCTATCTGGATTCCGACGTCAAGATCCATCTTCCTTGCGATATCAGCACCGCCGAAGTAGGCGGCCTTTATCTGGGACTTCTGATCCTTCAGCGTCAGATAGACGTGTCCGGACCTGTGAAGGCTGAAGGTCCCAATCTCGCCCTGGATCCAGAAGGGCATGAAA
>CAZDNQ010000860.1:0-2252 GCA_964506605.1 uncultured Victivallis sp.
GTTTAGAAACCGTCTTATGCATAAGAAAAGAACAGCTCTTGCGAGCTTAACTACTAACTAATCTCAATTATCTTTGCAATCAGCTTGTAGTCA
Organism: uncultured Victivallis sp.; assembly: GCA_964506605.1. Taxonomy (GTDB): domain Bacteria; phylum Verrucomicrobiota; class Lentisphaeria; order Victivallales; family GWF2-50-93; genus GWF2-50-93. The sequence continues at coordinate 94 of CAZDNQ010000860.1, forward strand.
ATGTCGCAAGACATGTTCTTGCCTTGTGATTTCATTGAATCTGCGGCTTTATTACCGTCTTTGGCTCATTTGCAACTGACATGTATTTCTGCATCCTTTTCCTCATTTCTTCTCTGACTTTTCCGTATGCAGGATCAGCCACCAGATTATTCTTCTCACTGGGATCCTTTTCAAGATCGTACAGGAAGTCTTCCAAATAGGTGCCGCTGAATCCGGCGTTTCCACCGACATCCGGTGCGCGCACGCTGTATTTCCATTTATGCGTCCTAACAGCCCTGCCGCAGTGGTTTTCAGAGATCTGGATGTAGACATCGTCAGGCCAGGAGGATTTCTTCGTCCCGTCGACCAGGCCGTTCACGGCGTGGCCTTTCATGAATGACGGCGGTTCAATACCGCCTGACTTCAGGAATGTCGGCGGAATATCTATAAGGCTCACCATTTCGCCGATCCTCCCGCCGCCCTTGAATCCAGGTCCGCAGATCACCATGGGTATATGGGTGCAGCCGTCATGGCATGCGCGCTTGTATTCCGGATTCCTAGTCCTGAAATGGGATCCGTGGTCGCTGGTAAAGATGATTATGGTATTATCGTCCAGCTTCAATTCCTTCAGCTTTGCGCGGACCCTTCCAAGATTCTCGTCAAGGCTGTTTATGCATCCGAGATAGTCGGGATAGTTCTCGCGCCAGTCGCCCCTGGTATCCTTGAGATCGCCGGGAACTTCGTAATCCCTGAACTTCTCCTTCGAGCCCTTCGGCCCTTCATATCTGTTGTTGTCGTTCTGGTGGTGCGGTTCAATATAGGAGATAAAAAGGAAGAAAGGCTTCTTCAAGTCCCTGCTCTCCAGATATTCCAGGACCCAGTCGGTCTGCGCGTCGGCGCGGTATCTTCCTTCCGGAAACTCTCGCCTGTTCCCATCACCGTCGAACATGTGCCCGTCATAGGAGTGAGAGGTGAACTCAAGGACATCCGATGCAAGCCAGTAGTCGAGATATCCGCCGCGCCTCTCGACCGGTACCGGCTTCCTGCAGAAATCGTCCGGGCCTCCGGCATGTCCGCCTGAGGCAAGATGCCATTTGCCGATGTATCCGACCTCGTAACCGTTCCTGCGCATGATCTTCGCGACCGTCTCGTCATTCACCGGAAGCATGACGTTGTTCGTGTGGCACCCGGTCTCACTGGCATATTTTCCAGTCTGCAGGCAGGCGCGGGCCGGACCGCAGACAGGCTGGCAGGTGAATGCATTTTCAAAGAGGACGCCTTCCCTTGCCATCTTGTCGAGGTTTGGCGTGACATCCAGTTTCTGCCCATAGCAACCGCAGGTGTCCCATCGCTGCTGGTCCGTGAAAAAAAAGATTATGTTCGGCCGACTTGTTTTCTTCATGCAGTAATTCCTTCCAATAAAATATTTCAGACAGGATAACAAGATTTACAGGATTTATGAAAGCACTTAATCCTGCCAATCCTGTAATCCTGTCAAGTTATTCTATGCTTCCTCATCCATCCAACAATCCAATCTTCCAGTCCTTCAATTCCTCACCGGATATGTCTTCACCCACTCGCAGACTTCCCTGATGGTCTCCGGAGTGCACAGAGGAGGCATGACTCCTGCAGAAGTCACCACGATCCCCCTGTGATGTGGAAGGAGGCCAAGATCATTTTCAATCTGACTTATTATGTCGGAAGACTTCTTCGTCCACAGCATTGCGTTAGTACCGCCGATGAGGCACTTGTCAGGGCAGACGGTCCGGCCATCCAGGAGAGTCGTGTTCCCAAGGGTCGGGGAGGTAAACGCTTCAAAGGCCCTGACCGGAATTTTCGCCAGTTCTGGCAGAAGCGCCTTCAGGTGGCCGCACATGTGCAGGACCATGTTCCTGTCGAAGCTCCTTGCGATGTTCGCACATTCCCCGACATGCATGGAACAGTATCTACCGTATTGCTCAGGCGAAATCAGGGTCGTTGACGTGTTCTCCGTGAGATATATGAGATCCACCGGGCTGTGCTCGCATGTGATCCTTGCCGTATCAGCAAGAACCCTCTGCATCTCACTGAAAAGCGCTTCGACATCGTCCTGATAGTCGGCAAGGAGGAAATGCGCATTTTCGACACCGGCAAGCCATTCCACCCAGTACATCAGCGGAGATTCCCCGACAGAGCTTGAT
>CAZDNQ010000861.1:0-2246 GCA_964506605.1 uncultured Victivallis sp.
GCAATGGCGGGTCCAATAGAAAGCTCATTGTCGTTACCTCGAACCAACTTTTTCGATATTCTGTTTCCCAGGACCTCAAAAATATTTAATGCTAATCCTCCGTTCGGATCAAAGTGCAATTGTCCGCCCAAGTGTGTGCGGCAGAGGAGGCTGTTTCTCCTTGCGGACGGTGTTTCTTGTGTTTGTCAATGCATTGGAGAGGAGATGATAGAGCCCACGAAAGATCCTGCAGGGAACTCATAGTATTAATCGTTGCATTCAAAGCTATTTAGACATTTGGGACGGCACATTATTGGATTATTTCCGATAGATTTATCAAGGATTTCTTGAATAGTAGGACGCATACGGATTATTAAATTTGAACTCAGACGGGAGGGAATTAATGAGCTATTGTAGATATGTAAATAAAAAAGTGTGCATATTGAGCAGGTTATTTTTGTATTTACTTGCAATATTTATATTGATGTCTGCTGCAAATGCGATAAATAATCTTGAAGTCAATGGAACTTTTAGCGTTGACACAAAAGGGATAGCATTTAATGATGGCCAACATCCTGTTATGATCGATTTCGATTTAATTACAAACTATCCTGTAGATCGGTATCAGTTAGTCGTATATCCAATTCCATATAATACAACTCTCATAGGATATGATTTCACCGCACAAAAAAACACCGTGCTCATCGGAGTCGATAGAGGAATTGCCAAAGAGCTTAAGAATGGAACAAAAATTGTAAAAAATAATGCAATATGGATACCATCTATTGATGATAAATCCGGCGATTATTTCGCTCATATCCAGTTTTTCTCAAAAGAACAAGCCGCATTTGGCCTTGATGCAGGGGTTTATTCCAGATTCAATATCTCAGATTGGGGCTATATAGACCCTGAAAAATACCGACTGATTTCCGAGAAAGGCTACCCTGATGAAGAAATTCCTGTCTCAGGATGGGAATTTAGGGTAATTGACAACAAAGTTAAGCCTCCAAAGATCTTTAATTTAACAACAGACGAAGAGGGACATGCAAGTTGCGGGCCTTTGGAGGTACCCGGGGATTACATCGTACAAGAAAAGGGTAGTAATGGTTGGAGGCCAATTAAGGTCGAAGGTGGACAATACGATCCCAAGATTGGTGGTGTTATTATTTCTACAGAGAGACAAAAAAATGTCTCAGTAAAATATTATAACGAATTGATCCCAGGTAATGTAACCGTCAGAAAAGTCTATGATTACGATGGCAATGGTCAAATTGATCCTTCTGAGTCTGGTATTCCAGGTTGGCCTTTTACTGCCAAGGGCGGGCCGTTGAATAGAGATTATGTCTTTCCACCCACAAATAACGAGGGATACACGTCCTTAAGCATGTCCAGCAGCCAAGATGGTTCTGCAGTTTACGAAATAAATGATAATCTGCCAGGAGATCAATGGGAATGCACAAATTGCATTGGAGGATCATTTATCCAGACTGTGAGCATCAACCCAGGTCAATCAAAAGAACTGACATTCGTTAACCGTTTGAAGCCTGCAGAGATACAGATTATAAAATTCTGCGACGTTAACCATAACGGCAAAAAAGACGATAACGAGGGACCAATGGTCGCCACTTTCATGGTGACCGGACCTAACGGTGATGCAAAGGAGTATAAAACTGATCCACAGGGATTTTTGAGCATACCGGTTCTTTTCCCAATGCCAAAGATCTTGACAACGGTGCCCACCAGGACATACCAAATTGAAGAACTGCCTGTCCCTGGAACCAGGCCAACTACGCCTACAAAGATGGCTATTGATATTTCGCCCGGTGACCGTCGCACGATGACCTTTGGAAATGTACCAGTGATCCTCATTCATAAGTTCGAGGACTGCAATGGAAATGGAAAGATGGACCAAGGGGAATCCGGAATTCCCAATTGGAAGTTCAGAATCCAGGAAAAAGGCCAAATGGGGACTGATATCTTAACTAACGCCAGCGGATGGATTGAATACGAAGCAAACTGTGACAGAATATATGTAGTATCTGAATACTCTGAAGCCAATTGGAAGCCCACTACAAAAGACGTCAGGACTGTGAGTATTACAGGAAATCTGGAACCAATGCTCTTTGGAAATATGAATCGTTCTTCTGCAGAATTATTTAAATTTCACGATGAAAACCGTAACTCGATATTTGATCCTGAGGAGAATGGCTTAGCCAACTGGACTTTCAAGATTCTCGGACCAGGAATCGATCCGAACAATCCAGCTT
>CAZDNQ010000862.1:0-2243 GCA_964506605.1 uncultured Victivallis sp.
CAAATACCTGGTCGGTGATCCGGAAAGGATCAAGCAGATACTCACCGTCCTTGTGAAGAATGCGATCGTTTTCACCGAAAAAGGCGGTGTCAGGATAGGTGTGTCCTCGTCCGGTTCACAGCTGATACTGAAGGTGACAGACACCGGCGTCGGGATTTCAGCCGGAAAGCTGCCTGACATATTCGATTTCACGCACGAGGAGTATTCCAAGTCCAAGAAGTTCGCAGCCGTCAGCCTGGGGCTTTCCGTATGCAGGAACCTTACAGAGGCGATGTCCGGGACGATATCCGTCGAAAGTGAAAAGGACAAGGGGACCGTATTCACCGTTTCCATGCCTTTGGAGATCGCAGATTCCAGCAAGGCCGCAGAGGAGATGAAGAAGAAGGCCGATTCGACGGAGACCAAGGGGCTTGCCGGAGTCAAGGTCCTCGTCGCCGAGGACGATCCGGTAAACAGGAATGTCGCGTTGAAGCTGATGTCCAAGCTCGGTGTTTCAGTGGAGACCGCCGTCAATGGCGAGGAGGCCCTGAAGAAGTTCTCGGTCGGCTCATACAATGCCATATTCATGGACTGTGAAATGCCTGTCATGGACGGTTTCACCGCCACCAGGAGCATACGCGCCAAGGAGGCCGCCGAGAATAAGGCGCGCATTCCGATAATCGCCATGACGGCCTATGCCATGCGCGGAGACAAGGAGATGTGCTTCGAGGCGGGCATGGACGACCACATCGCCAAGCCTGTCACCCGGGAACTCCTGGTGAAGATCCTCAACAAGTACGTCAGGAACTGATGCTCAGGTTCGGTCTATGCTGCCTGTTCATTGAAGAACCTGTCAGGTTCAGGACGACTACAGCATCATCACTTTTGAAGCTGCCCAGGGATAAAGCCCTTTCCAAGCTCAGTGCGATCTGCCTCGATAACTCCCGGAACCTCCAAAAAGCTTTGGAGATCCTGGACAGTCTGGACATACGTTCATTCCGGATAACATCGCAGTTCCTGCCGGTCTTTACGCATCCTCGGACGTCGTATGCGCTGGACGAGCTGCCGGATGCTGATGAGATAACCGCCAGTCTCCGCACCGCAGGAAAGTTTGCCGCCGCGAAAAATATCCGCCTCAGCTTCCATCCCGACCAGTTCATAATTATTTCGTCTCCGCGCGAAGATGTTGTTGCGAATTCCGCAAGGGATCTGGAGTACCATGCCATGCTTGCCGACCTCATTGGCGCCGATGTCATCAATGTCCATCTCGGTGGTGTCTATGGCAGCAAGAAGGATGCGACTGGGAGGTTCAGTCGGAATTTCAAGAGGCTTCCGGCCAATGTCAGGAGAAGGCTGACCCTTGAGAACGACGATGTGTCTTATACTCCTTCCGACCTGCATCCGCTCTGCATGGAGCTTGGTATACCGCTGGTATATGATGTCCATCACCACAGGTGCAATCCGGACGGGATTTCAACAGAGGCGGCCACGGAGCTCTGCATGGCGACATGGAGGAATGCCGGCAGAGGTGAGCCGTATTTCCATGTTTCCTCTCCGAAGAACGGCTGGGATGGAGCTGCGGTAAAATCACATGCCGACTACATAGATCCTTCAGATTTCCCCAGATGCTGGCTGCGCCTGAAATACGATTTCACCGTCGATGTGGAGGCCAAGGCAAAGGAGCTCGCAGTCCTCCGTCTGATGAAGGATATAAGGCCCCTGCTAAGGGGCCGGGCCTGATCCACGCAATTACTCGAGCTGATTTCAAAAATACGAAAAGCGGTTGTTGCGGGAGTAATACTTGTTGGAGTTCACAGCTTCAATGTGTCTTGGTATTCAACAAGTTGCACACGCTAAAGCAGCGCACTCCAACTTTTGAAATCAGCCCAAAAGAGGCAATTTTGAAATTGCCTCACTCGTCTATCGAAATCTCCGCCGGGCCTTCAGATGACTCCTTCTCCTCTTCAGAAGGTTCGGCATAGATGTTGAATGCGACCTTCTTGAAAGCGTTCAGCAGGAATTCGCCGTTTCCGAAATTTTCGCTCTTCCCGGTGATTTTCCCGTCCGCGAGCTTCTGCACGTCGACTGTTATCGAGTCATCCGAGTTGAAGAAGAGCCTTATGTCGTTGGCATTCCTCTTCGCCACCTGTGCTCCTTCGCTGGAGAAACGTATGCTGCGGGCGCGCTCTATCGGGACGTTCAGGGATGCGAATTCGGTTTCAAAAGTTATCTGCCCGTTCTCGATGGTCTTGAGCTTGCCGGTC
>CAZDNQ010000863.1:0-2239 GCA_964506605.1 uncultured Victivallis sp.
GGAATCGCCGCTGTCATCCTCGGAGGAGCACTGTTCTTCTATCTCATGCACAAGCACTGGGGGGCGAGACTCGACAGGAAATCCCTTCTCATCACAGCGCTGATCCTGGCAGCGGCGTTTGCCACGCTTCTTTCCTTCGGAATCCTCAAAAGACACTATTCCTGGATCAGCTCCCCTGACGATTCAATGCTCAACAGGCTGATACTTTGGCAGGGCGGACTTCAGATGTTCTCCGAGAATCCTTCCGGCGTTGGAACGGGACTCTCCGGAACGATTTTCACTGACTTCTACCAGCCATCTGGAGCAAAACTCGTCTTTCGAACGATGGTAAACAGCTTCCTCACTTTTATGGCTGAACAGGGGATACTGCTTTCTTTCCTCTCTGCAATCCCCCTGTTTTTTGCGTTTGCCGTGTCATTCATATCATTGCGGTCCGATATGCCTGACAGAAGGAAAATTCTCTTTATTTCGCTGATGGCTTCCGGCTCCTGTGCTGTTGTCTCGGGAATGTCCTCAACATGTTTTGACCTGTCCACCATTACAGGAAACTTTTCCGAAGGCCCTGCTGAATCCAACTCCATGCTCATGATATCTCTTGATATAGCTGCATTCGCGGTCTTTTGCTTGCTTGCATATCTTCCTGCAAGACATCTTCGGCCACTTCAAATTAAATTGGCACTGATGATATCCCTTGCCGCCTCGGCATTCATGGTCTTCTGTCTTATGATGACAGGGATGTGTTTGAATTCTTCCAGGACTGAATCCTGCACAGTTACATTCAAGGACGACACGCGGATTGTGTCTCTATGCCCGAGAACGAACCGCATTGGCAAGATGCTTGTCCTGACCGACGAAAAAGTTGCAGGCAGAAAAGCTGTTATGGATTTCATCAGGAACAGATACGGCGGATATTCCTCTGATTTCCCAGTTTCCCAGATGAAGAATCCGGAATCATTGTTTGAAAACTATGATATCATCTTCCTCTGCGGCGATAATGCGACACTTGCAGGTTCGACAAAGAAAGCAAGATTTTTGCTTTATAATCCAACTCTATTCACTGAAGCGGCTGTAGGGAAGACAGAGAAGATTTATCTGAATCCATTTGATGAATTCGGCTGCAACAGGAAATGGGAGAAGGCATTTTTAGGAACAAAAGACAAGATGCAGTACTTGTATTGAGCCATTCCGGAGAGCCAAGTATTTGCTTATAAATGCCATGCAAGTATTCTTGCTTGATTTTTCAGCAATGCTTATAATCCGGATTAAGAATCTTTTTTAATTCAGCCTTGTCTGTTTTTGATATTTTAGTAGCTTTTTCTATCCATCTGACAGCTTTCTTAATCCGCTCCTCAGGAGAATTACTTTTATCCTTTTTGCTTTTCGACATGGGTAGGGCAGCAATGGCTTTCTTTGCGCTTTCTTCGCCGACATGGACATAATGTCGCGTCATAGCCGGGTTGCCATGCCCGACAATTGACTGCACTATCGGCAGTGGAACTCCCCCTTTTGCACAGAAAGAGACAAAGCTGTGCCTGAATGAATGGAATCCGTAGATGCTGGCATTCTTGAGCCTTCTTACATTTTCGACTTCCTGAGTTGTTTCCAGTCCCGCAAAACGGATAACCTTACCCGTATCTTTGTAGATGCCGAAGGGATTATGAAGATACCTTTTGGCGACATTAGGAAGGACATAACCGGAATCATCCTTCCAGGAAAGAGCGTTGACAAGTTCCTTCTTTAACAGGGGATGAATCGGAATAGTGACAGCTCTCTTTGTTTTCTTTGTTTTGATCGGAATACAGCTTAAAATTCCACGCTCAAGGCTTATGTTCTCCCATTTTATCAAGGCGCAGTCTCCAAGACGCAATCCGCTCCATGCGCCAAAATGGAAGAGGACTTTCATCTCGTCCTTGTTCATAAGAACCAGCTTGGGATCATTGAAGGACGAAAGGATTTTCAGGACTTCATCTTCGGTGAATTCCTTTCTGGAGACATGGATTTCCGTTTTCTTGTAAATCAAATTAAACGGATTTTCACTTATTCCATACTGTCTTGCAAGGACTTTGAAAACCAGTTTCAATGCCTGAAAATGGGCATTGAAGGTCTTTGCGGAAATCCCTTCTTCCCAAATCTTCTCGGCGTATTCCTGCACGGCCGGTTCAGTTATTTGTCCAAGTGAATTCAGATTCGGATGATTCTGGAGCATCCATTTTGCAAATTTATTGAAATATTGCCCGTA
>CAZDNQ010000864.1:0-2238 GCA_964506605.1 uncultured Victivallis sp.
CCGCCCGCAAGGGGTTCACGGAAGGGGATTATTTCCGCGAGAGCAGGAAGATGTTCATGGAAAACTTTTCCGCCAGGCCTGTCAGCCATATACTGACCGGGATAGGTAGATTCAGCATCTACTGGATTCCACGGGAACCATGGCTGCGCATATTCCAGCCCAAGGCGTATGTCATGCCTGTCTACCTTGATGACAGGTTCTTCATTCCGTTTCCAGATTTCGAAGGGATAATCTACCTGTCGCTGATCCTTGCCATATTTCTTGCATTCCGCCTCAGAGGCAAGTTCCTTCCTGCCGCACGGAAATGGGCGGTTCCGGGGCTTCCAATAATCCTGCTGCTCGCCTTCTATTCCTCTGTCCATGTCATAAGCATGCCGCTCGAACAATACAGGTTCATCATCGAACCGCTGTGCATAATCCTCTCCTGCGGCTTCCTCTTTACATTTTTCCTGCAGGAGAAAAACAGGCACTCATGTTCGCTTTCCGAAGTTCTGCATGTAATGCCCATACCCGCCTGCCTCTGCCTAGGGCTGGCCGCGCTCCTCCTTAACAATCCGGCAAGGACGACATTCCCATATCCTGTAACAGCAGCTACTGGAGGGGCCGTCACATTCAGCGAAGTTCGCAGCCTGCAATGGAAGAACCTCGGAAACATTCCTGCAGGAACCGTCTGCGCTACAGCCGGTGAAGCCAGATATCTTTCAAAAGGGCTTCTATACGATGGAAGCCTTGGCAGAGCCCTGCCGGACGACAATGCCGCGGTAGGCAAGCTCTATGTCGGTCTTGACGCCCGGGAAAACCCCCGGGGCCTCGGCGACCTCAAGCTGAATTTCCATAACAGCTCCTTGCCGTCCGACGGACGTAAGATCAGGGTCCGGGGCACTGTGACCACCGGCGGATTCAAGGACATCATCATGGACGTAGACAGCTGGGAGCGGCTGGATTGAGACGGAATCTTATCGCTTCCCTTTGCGTTCTCGCCCGATAAAACTATCTTATGCGGATGGAAGAATTGAACCTCACAAAAACAGATGCCGCCAGAACTGACGGCAGCATCCTCGAGCATTCGTTGCGCGGCGAAATCAAGAACGTCGTCTTCGCAAGCGACGACGAGACATATACCGTCCTCAAGCTCATCGACCCAAAAGGCGCGGAGCATGTCGTCGTCGGTCCGATAACCGGCGCCTACGCCGGGCAGGGCATAGAAGTCCTGGGCGTCTGGGAGAACCACCGCGAACATGGACGCCAGTTCAAGGCCAAGAGCTACAAGTATATCCTCCCGAATTCGCCAGACGGCATCAAGCGATATCTCTCTTCCGGGCTGATCAAGGGGATCGGCCCCAAATATGCAGATGCCATCGTCAACAAGTTCGGGGAGAAGACCCTTGATGTCCTGGAGAACTATTCCAGCAGGCTCAACGAAATCCCCGGTCTCGGCAGGAAACGCATCGAGATGGTGAAGACCGCATGGAAGGAGCACGAGCAGAAGCGCGACATATTCATTTTCCTGCAGAGCCTCGGAATCAGCACAGCATACGCCGTCAGGATCTACAAGACGTATGGCGACAAAGCCCCGCAGGTTGTCAGGGAAAATCCATACAGGCTTGCGGAAGAGGTCGACGGCATCGGATTTATAATGTCCGACAGGATTGGCGCCAGCCTCGGCCTCCAGAAGACGGACGACGCCAGGCTATCCTCGGGTGTCCTGTATTCCCTGAACAGGCTTGGTGAGGCCGGACATGTCTGCTATCCGGAACCGGAATTCATCAAGAACACCGCGAAGCTCCTCGATGTCGAGGAGGCTAGCGCTGTCCGCGGGCTGGACATCGCAATTGAAAAAGGCTACGCGGTCAGGGACATCATAAAGGAGACTCAGGACGGTGTCATTTCACGGAAGATGATCTACAGCAGCTACCTATATAACGCCGAAAAGGATCTTGCCGCGCTGCTGGTGAAACTCGCTGCGGTCAAAGTACACCACGGCCAGAAGACGAAGGGGATTGCCACGCAGTCCAAGATCCATTTCAATGCCGGACAGATGGAGGCGGTTGAGAGTGTCTCCAATTGCCCGCTGAGCATAATCACCGGCGGACCGGGAGTGGGAAAGACCACGGTCGTCGGCGAGATCGTAAGGCGTGCGAAGATCGCAAGGCTCAGGGTATATCTCGCCGCGCCTACCGGACGCGCATCGAAACGCCTGAGCGAATCGTGCAAGTCAATCGCAATGACCATCCACCG
>CAZDNQ010000865.1:0-2237 GCA_964506605.1 uncultured Victivallis sp.
GTTCCTGCAAACTGGAAGAAATGCAAGATCACCCAGGCTGGAATGACTGTGACTGCTGAAGCTGCAAATGGCGCAGTCCAGTATGAGGCTTTCCCCGGGAAGGACGAGATACTCATCCAGCCTGCTGGATGAGATAGTAGGTACGTGCTTTAGCATGTACCATGAATTTAAGAGTGGTACACCCTAAAGGGCGTACCTACTTAAAAATCCAATTATCTGCTTGACTTGATGTTTTTCTGTTTTATAATATGTCAGACATATTGCTTAAATATATCATACATAGGAGCTTTATGGGCGGAAACCTGAACGAGGATTTCAAGGCGTATCTCATTGACGGCGACTTCAAGCCGGGAAGCAGGCTGGACAACGAGCTGGAGCTTGCCGGCAAGTTCAAGGTCTCCAGGAGCAGCATGCGCGAGGTGCTGATGCATCTGCAATTTCTGGGGCTTATAGAGCGAATAAAGAACAAGGGCACCTATATAAGGGAGTTCACGTATGAGAAGCTGGAGGAGAGCGTTTCGTTCTGCTTCCAGTTCTCGGGTTTTGGATTTGAGGAGCTCAAGGAGGCGAGACTATGCATGGAGCTTGCAATAATACCGCTGGTTGTCAGGAGGACGACGCCGGAGGCTCTTGAACGCCTCGACAGGAACATCATGGAGATGGAGAAGTCCCTGTCGAAGCCGGAGAAGGCGGATTCCCTCGACCGCGAATTCCATGTCATGCTCTTCGATATTGCCGGGAACAGGATACTCAGGATATTCTCAAATGTGCTCGGTCTGCTGTTCCGCCGCCAGTACCGCGAAAAGTTCCTGAACCCGAAATCCAAGCAGAACAGCGTCAGGGACCACAAGGCCCTGCTTGAGGCGGTAAGAAATGAGGATCCCGACGAGGCATGCATGATAATCAGAAGGCACATAAGCCAGACATGAGAAAGCAAAAGAAGATAGACAGGATTACAGGATTTACTGGATTTTTTAATTCAATTAATCCTGAAAATCCTGTTATCCGGTCAATAGTTCTATTATTCATTTAAGGAGTTCTTTTCAATGAATGGACATGAGGAAATTAAAGTCAGGTCGAAGAAAGTGATGGAGGACACGCCCCTGCTGCTGGTTCCGCCAATGATACGTAAGTTCAGCGAGCCGGAGCTTCTTCCGGAACGCAATGATTTCACGATGAGCGCCGGAATTGCCATGACTCCGAAGGGTAGGCTCTGGGTTTCCTGGTTCGGGGGCGAGGACGGACAAAAGGCCTTTATGATGATGGCGTCCAGCGACGATGACGGGCGGACCTGGTCGAAGCCGCGATACATAATCAAGGAGCCGCTAACTCCAAACGGATTTCACAGATCAATTCTTGGCGGGAACCTGTGGACGGATCCGCAGGGCAGGCTCTGGTGTTTCTTCGCATATTCGATCGGCTTCTGCGACGGAAGGCAGGGTGTGTGGGCGAGTGTCTGCGCGAATCCGGATTCGGAAGAGCTTGCCTGGTCGACACCAAAGCGTCTGTGTCATGGATTTGTTTTGAACAAGCCGGTAATTCTGCGCGGAGGAGAATGGATACTTCCGACAACCCTCTGGGACAGGTATCTCATGGGCTTCTGCGGCGGTGATTTGAAAGAGAGCGATCTGTTCCACGAGCTTGACCAGTGGAGGATGAGCAACTTCATGGTGTCGATCGACAATGGCGCCACTTGGGACAGGCGCGGTGGCGTATTCGCGCAGGACAGGCTTTTCGATGAGCCTGTATTCATTGAGAAATCCAACGGTGAACTCCGCTGCATCATTAGGACCCATTACGGTCTGGCGGAAACAAGATCATACGATTCTGGATTCAACTGGTCCAAGCCGGTACCGTCAAAGCTCCAGCACTGCAGCGCCAGGATATTCACATTGAAGCTCAAGTCTGGAAAGGTGCTGCTGGTCAAGCACGGTCCTCTCTTCGAAAAGACTGGACGCTCGCATCTGACAGCATACATCTCGGAAGACGAGGGTGAAACCTGGAAGGGCGGACTGCTGCTCGATGAGCGCGAGAACGTCAGTTATCCCGACGGATTCCAGGCCGCCGACGGAAGGATATATCTGAACTACGACAGGAAGCGGATAGATGGTGAAATCCTTTTGGCCGTATTCAGCGAGGAGGACGTGTTAGCCGGAAAAGCCGTTTCAAAGGCATGCCGTTTGAAAGTGCCGATGCAGAGGACCGCGGCGGCAATAAAGGGTGGATAAAGCAAGGAA
>CAZDNQ010000866.1:0-2232 GCA_964506605.1 uncultured Victivallis sp.
ATTCTGTCATGCATTATGAAGAGTCGTATATGGCGGAACATGAGGCGTGCATGGCCGTATTGGCCGCCCTAAAGGTGGGGGTGAAACTGGGCAGCAAGAACATTTCTAAAAATTTACTGGATACGTATAAAACAGATGCGCTCGAATACTACAAATATTTTTTGGACGAGAAATTCTCGGTTACGGTTTCGCTGAACGCGCAGGGGTTACTGGAATACGATATTGATTATTCGGGGACATGGGATCTGTTGTCTGAAACTGCTGATAGAAGCAAAACAGCCGCTATTGCCAAAGAACTTGTGACTAAAGGCATATTGCCAGGGTTGAAATACCTTGCGGAGGGCACTCATAAAACGTCGTTGAGGGAACTTATGCAGATAAACGTGGAAACGATGATCGCCGGCCAAGACAAACTGATCGTTTTGCAGAACTTATTGGAGGGCATCGGAAAGACAGATATGCCGCTGGAAAAGCAGAACGACCTTAATGACCTAAAGATTGCCTCGAATCTTGCCGTTGCCAGACTCGACGTGAAAATACTTGAAGCAAGGCACTTGGTCCAGCCTGAATCCGAGACCTTCGACATTTCTGTGCTTTATGACGCGATAGGCGCTGGCATCGACATTCTTGTCCCGGTCTTGTTAAAAAGCAAACTCGGGCAAATTACCGAAAATGCCGCTCTAAACATAATCCCTGAATTATTTGTTAAGGGGATCGAAGGAATCGGAAAGGGTACAGGCTTTGTTTTCAGCCCCGCCGCAAAGAAATTATTGGAGAAGAAAATTTCCAGCGCCGCAGGGAAAGTGCTTCTTACCAGCGCGGGAGTGGACATGGGTCTTACGGTTTTGAACTGGGATGAGATGAAAGCCTATCTCAACAGGTCTCTGATGGCTTCGGAGATTGCCCTTCATTATCTGGATGAGCCGAGTTACATGCTCTGTCAGGCAGATCCGGGAATGGTCTCCGGCATGGACAGGCAGCACATGCAAAGGCTGCTGGAAAGCCTGAAATGGGATCTGCAGGGATACTCGGCAAATCAGGCTTCCATGTATAATGCCGTCCGCGTATTCGGCTTGGTGGACGGCAAAGGCATTCAAGATATGCCCGACAATATATTCGCGGCTGTCAAAGCAAATCAAGTGACCCCGGCAGACATCGTGGATCCGTTGGGACTTTTTCGAGGGTTAATTCGTATTATTTATTCCCCCATAAACGCATTGTCAAGCGGCTTCACTAGGGAATGGCGTCAACTTGGGGCCGATAGTTACGGGATCTCCCAAAATATTACCACACGAAATTCTCTGTTTTTCTTTTATTACTCCCTGCTGGGCAATCTATCACCCCGGTGCATGAAAGCCGGTGGCACGCCGCTGGTGAATGGAAATTGTAGTCTCTGGGATAATCGCTCGACGATCACCACGGTGCATGAAAAACAGGTTTCACGCAACGAGAGGATTGTGGACTGGCAGGTGGATGGCGTTCTTTATTCCGACGGTTCTGCATTCGCGGACGGGAAACGCCACATTTGGCTCACCTTGGAACAAAACACATTACAGTTAGCCCCATCGAAGAACCGCATAAAAATCATTCAATTAAACGCCTCGGGCCAGACGGTCGCAACGGATGAGACGTTAGCAGACGGCTGGGTGGATCGGGATGAGGACTATCAGGACGGCTACATGCCGGATCCGCGCTCGATCCCACTTGACGCTTCAACCGTATCACTTTCGGTGGCTTATTCCGTCGAGGCATTCTTTATGGAGTATTGGAGGGAACCGGTCAATGTGCCGCTGTCGGCCGCTGCTGGACCGGCCTCTTTTGCGCTTGATGGCAGCGCTGTTGCAGTATCGGCTGCGCCTTTGCCGTCAGCCGATTCATCACGAGCGTCCACGACTCTGCCTCAACCGGGTATGCCGTTGAGCGACCCGTTAACCGGATTCCTGAATGTGACCAACTGCGAACCGGTCGGCTCCGTTTCCGGGATGGATACCGATTCCCTGAGAATTGAAGGGTATCTGCAAGGTTTGAATGTTCCCCGCCAGAGCTATCTGCAAACATCTGTCAGGAACCCAGTGACCAGCAACATTTGCCAGTACATCCAAGGGCCTTATCTGGTAGCCAGCAATGGGATAACGCCGTTTGCGTTTACCATCGGCATGCCCTTCGCCGGAACAAATTGGGTTGAGGTGTCCGAACTGGATCAATCGCTATGCACGGCCAGCCAAGTCGTAT
>CAZDNQ010000867.1:0-2228 GCA_964506605.1 uncultured Victivallis sp.
ACCTGTCATACAGGATCTTCTGGCCCGACTTGACATACTGGACATCGGCAATCACTTCAGGATGGTGTTTTCTGAAAAGCTCATACGCCTTCGCCTTGTCAAGAAGTGAAAGCAGGACGTCGGGCCTGACGGATTTTTGCCTGTTCCTGCTTGAACTCTTGGAGGAAATAAAAGTGACCGAATTGGATGGCTCCGCCGACTCCTCAATCTCAATAACATATGTCTTCCTGTTATAGACTATGTTCAGCGATCCCTTTGCATTCTTCTTCAGCGCCCTTATCGAAAAGAAATAGTTTCCGGGCAGATAGCTTAAAAGGAAATCCCCGGAAGCTGCGCCGGAGTCCGTCACAACGTTCGCCCCGGCAATTGCGCTCAGCGCCGACGGGAACATCACCGTCGTGACGGACTTGTCGAACCCGATCTTTATCCTGTGGACGCTGTATTCGTCAAGCTCGATCTGCCTTGTCGTCTGGGCAGAAAGATCAGGACACAGGATACTGATTGCAAGAAATAAAAATAGTGAACGGGACTTCGTCCCTCTAGTCTCCATGTTTGACCGCCTTGTATTTGAGGTTCCAGACGGCCAGAGGCAGCCGCCCGTTTGTTGAAAGATTCGGGTTCCTGACAAGCGTCAGGACGATCTCAAAAAGATATGATTCGGAAAAGGTCTGCCCGCTGAATACTCCTGTCCTGACAATCTGCCCCTTGACCTGGGAGATGATCCTGTTGCTGCCTGTCTGGATCGTGTTTATCTCCGATATTTCCGCCTTCTGATGGATGTTCTTCTTCCCGAACTCGGCTGATTCACCCTCGATTATTTTCATCGCATGCGAATACGCAGGTTCGATGTAGAGCTGTTTCATGAGCTCACTGTTGTCTGAACCCGCCGGAGACCTGTTGAGGAATGCGTCCGCCGCCAGCGTGGATATGTACCCGTGGAGCTTTTCAGATTCCTCAAGGCCTTTCACCGTGGCGACGTGGAACACTCCCGATTCGTCCATGACTATGACCTTCTCATGGGTTCTCGCGATATTGAAAAGAACAAGCGGCTGGATTACCGAGATGAGCATTAGGACAAAGGAAATTGTAAACCAGAACCTTGCCGCAAGGAGATTGTTTGAAAAGAGCTTTACCGGATTTATCATGAGAGACCTCCCGGTTTTAACGGTTTCGGGATAGGCTGCTGTATTCCGCCGTTCTGCGTCCTGACCGGATTCGCAAATCCGGAAATCGGTCTGCCATCGATTCCTAGGGGAACTTTCAGCTGCGAGTTCGCTCCTCCCATTCCTCCAGTTGAACCTGTGTTCGCCGGAAGCGAACTCATCATGGCTCCAAGCTGTGTTGAAATGTTCTGGAGGGATTTCGCGGCTGGCGCCTCATTCGGTTTTACCATCGATCTTGTACTGTCTCCTGCAGATGTGATTGCTGGCGGTCTTTGGAACATTGATCCGGCAAAGACTCCATACATAGTTCCAAGCTTTATCGCGGCACCTTCCACATCACCACCCTTGAGGAGGAGGGAAAGGAATATCGGGCCTCCGCAGTAGAATATGCATATTCCGAGAAAGAAGTACCATGCGAGCGCAAGCGCGGCCAGTATTCCGACGACCGCCACCTGTCCCGCCGTCGCGCCTATCGCGACCGCAGCGGCCACCGTGACTCCGCCGGACAATGTCCCGCCAATGGCATATTCCGCAATCAGCACCGAAATGAGCTGCCAGCCCGAAATCACGGCAAGGTCCGCAAGGTTGAATCCGATGCTCCACATTGCAATCGAAAGTGTCGTTACAAGGAACTTGACTCCCGTTCCTTCAAGGCTGGGAACAGCAAGGAACGACAGGATCAGGGGAGATACTGCGATAAGGAGGTATATCACGACCATCTGGACAAGTACGGCTATCTTCCTGATAAGATACGAAATCCAGAAAAGCGTATTGTAGACGTACCTGGCCAGGGTCGGGATTGGATTTATGACACTGTCCTCCCCCTCGATCCTGACGTTCACGACCGCGTTCTGGAGCATCACGTCGATGTCCTCGTTCACCTTGACCGATACTCCTTCGAATATCTTCCTCGCCTTCAGCGAAATGTCTGGATAATAGCAGATCATCGCGGCTATGCACAGGAAGTAGACGACGATCCTGAACCCATCTGAAATGTCCGATTTAACATGTTTCGCCCTCATGAGCCAGCCAAGCACGCAGAACGCCCCTCCCATCGGAAGCAGC
>CAZDNQ010000868.1:0-2227 GCA_964506605.1 uncultured Victivallis sp.
GATTGCGGGCGCGAACGTGGTGCTTGACGCAAGCGCAGGGAATGGAGATATCCTCCTGAGCTACCTGCCGGGGAACTATTTCTTTTCTGTGAGGGCTTTGAAGAAGGGGGCTAAAGGCTCGCTGAACATCGTCTACAACAGGAGGACATACGTCCTTGAGCTTGAGGAGTCGGAAGAACCGTACGGCTCTGTCACTTTCGTTTCTGCAAAAAGCTCGGGAAGCAGCAGGAAAAAATCTGTTACGCCGGGTATCCTGGTTTCACTTCTCGACAAGGCGAAGGCGTATGGGCTTTTCAAAAAGCACCATCCCGAGGCAGTTGCAGACGTCCAATATGTGAAGTCTGGAAGAAAGATCCTCTACGACAGGTTCTCGATAACAATAGACGAAGTGTTCAGGTTCGACAGGGAGGATACGATTGTTTTCAGGATTCTTCTCAATAATGAATCGGACGCGCAGATTACCTATGATCCAAGGATGATTGCCGCAAGACTCGGCGACACGATCCATTATTCTTCAATTGCCGACGCTTCGGGAGTAATGCCCCCGAAGGCGTCAGTTCCTGCGTATTTCGCAATAACCGGCACACCTACCGGCGGCAGGAACAACCTTTCCGCTGAGAACAGTTGGAGCATCATTGTCTCTCCTGGGGATCTGGAGAAGAAAGAGGAAGTAAAGCAGGATGAAAAGAGTGGAGGAGAAAGTGATTGACGCAAGAAGGATCCTTGATTTTCTCAGGACTTCCACGGGAAGGCTGGTCCTTTTCCTGTTCTTTACCGGAATAGGGCTTTCCCTCGTGTATGCGTACAACCAGTACAGGGAAAGGAAAAGCACATCTGGAAACGGCAAGGACACATTCAGACCTTCCTATCCTGAGACAAGGACGGTCAATGAAATGGTCCCGTTCAATCCTTCCGGCAAAAAGGAAGATGCCATCAAATCCGGAGACTCCTCCTCTTCACATAAAAATCCTGTTCCTCTTTCAATAGGCAAAAATCCTCTCCAGCCCATGCCCGTCCCTGCCAAGGAGGCAAAACCCGCGCTCCCGCCGTTGTCGCTATACTGCGAGCCTGTGCATGGAGAGGTGAACGTCTCGGAACTTTACGCGCCCTACGGACGGCTGATCTCATGCGAGCTTGCCGTCACAGTCGATTCATCCAGCCTGAACACTCCGATCATCGCGCTTGTAACCGAGGATCTCTGGCATGACGGGAAACTGATAATCCCGGCGGGTGCCGAAATCCACGGCACCGCCTCGAAGGACGACATGCGGGACCGCATCTCCTCCAATGGCGCATGGGTGGTCGTCTGGCGGACACGAGATGATGACAACGGCAAGGAACTCAGGCTTTCGGGGATCGCTCTCGACAAGAGGAAGTCTCCCTATGGCGACTGCTGGGACATCTCGGACGGCTCCGCCGGAATCAGGGGATATGTGATCAACACCACGGACATGCAGGAGCTCGTCGCGCTCGCAGCCGAGTTCCTTTCCGGGGTCGGGGAAGGCTATGCCTCGACGACCACCACATACGCCTCAGGATACACGGAGAAGGAAAGCGGCGGCACTGTGAAGGACGCATTGGCCGACGGGCTGAAGAAGGCCTCCGAGCTTTATGCCAGAAGGATGCTGCAGTCGATATCAAGGGACGGCTCGTTTGTCCGAGTTCCCGCCGGAACGCAGTTCTACCTCTATGTGACACAGACCATCGATCTTAAATATGCAATGGCCGCCGGATCAAGGTTCATCGAGCGGCAGACCAAACCCCAGGAGAAATGACTTATGAGGATGTTTTTGATCTTTTCAGGGCTCCTGCTGTGCGCAGGATGCATGTCCAAGGCAAAATTGCCGGAAAAGCAGGTTGAACGGCAGGTCGTGATGCCTGCATCGGTTGCAGGAAACAACATACCCGAGGATGATCTGGACAGGATCAGATACGGCGAGGACTTGAAGGCATATGCGGTAGGGCGCTACATAGATCCTAACAACAATTCCGTCATGTATGAGAAAAACGTCCTGTACCGAGTCGAGGAGTCCCCGCAGTGGAACCTCAGGCCTAACACGGAGATCCGTCCGCCACTCGGGAAGGCCCCCAGGGAGTCTCCGGCCCTGCAGAAGATCATGGAGTCGGAACTCAGGAACGAGGTTGACAGGCAGAGAAAACTTTCAGAGGATCTTCTCCAGCAGACGAGGAAGGCGGTCGAAGCGGTTGAGAAGTCAATTGCGGAGAC
>CAZDNQ010000869.1:0-2227 GCA_964506605.1 uncultured Victivallis sp.
CCGCCTTTGCGCTTTCCTTGGCATTCTTCAGTGCCGGCAGCAGCAGTGACGCCAGGATTGCGATGATCGCAATGACAACCAAAAGCTCAATCAGTGTAAAACGTCTTTTCTCATCCGTATCCATGACAACCTCCATTTCTATTCCGCTAGCAGCATTGCCGGCCAAAGATGCGGGTTCCTGAACGCTTCTGCCCCAGGCGGTGTAAGCGAAAGGGCAGATCTGGCCACCGACTTCTCCGAATCCCTGTCGTTCACGACAAGGGCAAAACCAACCACGTTGTTTTTCTCCAGACGGACCGGCAGCAGGTATTTCGCCGGAATAAAGATTTCATAAGCATATCCGCCGGCATCCAGCTTGAATGCGGAAGGGATGTCATTCGCAACAGTGCTGTCCTTGGGCGCCATGGTTGCCAGACCAAGCTGGGGATCAGGGGTGCGGTAACGGTATACAATAGAGCTCGTTCCAGCCTCATCCGGAAATACCGCATAGTCGTAGTCATTCTCGTCATATCCTGTCTGCTGGCGTGATCTCGCGTCGCAGAACGAATCGACATATATCTGCAGGGAATCATTGTTCCACCGTTCGCCAGTTTTCGGATTCGCCACATGTATGAATTTATCATCGGATATCCAGGCGCAGATATAAAGCCCCTCCTCCGACCATGCCGCCTTGAACCATCCGGAAAAATCCTTGTCATCTACAGACACAATGTTCTTCTCGCGGAAGAACCGGTTTTCAAATCTGATGGAAGGAACATCCTTCCAGTCGTCCAAATCCCCGTCGATCTTTATTGGCGACTTTTTCTTCCGGCATGAAAACGCATTGAAGCTTGCGTCCGAAGTAAAGGAACTTCCGGCAGACTCTACGGAGAGGGCGAGCTCCTCATGCGTGATACGGTCGGAACATATTTGATTCTCAAGCTTATATTCAGCCGCTGTCGAACCGGATGCCGGGACAACCAGGCGCATGGCGGTTCCCCCGCACTTCATAGTTCCATTAAACTCCTTTGAAAGAAAGTTCCTTGCGAAGATCGCGGCATGCCCGGCATCGGATGGCCTTGCGGATATCATGAGAGGGGAAATGTTCTCGCCCGATATCAATGCGGCGTCCTCAAAAGCCTTTGCAAATGCGTCCATGGAGCCAGGCTTCCCTATGAAGAAAAGTGGAAACGGGGAAATCTGGAATTTCAGCATCCCGGCCGCATCCGCCTTGAACTCCCTCTCGCATTCCATAAGGTCATAGATCTTTTCAATTTCGCCCTTGAATGCGATGGATGCCTCGGGAGGGTTCATAAGGCCAGCATCCAGACGAGGGTGGTGGCACCATACGGCCGCAACCGGACGCTTCATCGAGTCTTCGAATATATAGCAACGGACATATGGGGCGAATCTTATGTCCTTTTTGAAGGTTGCATCTCCAAGAAGCCTCCCAATCGTGTTCGGTATCTTCTGGGTTGCAAAAGGAGTCAGGAGCAGGTCCATCTCAAAATTATTATACTGCGCTCCCGACATGTAGGAAATTATTCGATCCTGGTATTTCAATGCCACAAGCCAGCTCCTTGCCCTATATGCCGCAGATATCGCCTCATGCCAGCCGAGTCCGTATGAAAGTGCGCCATACCTCCAGCACTGCGGCGGAAGCCATGATGCGGATTCCACACCCCACTGCGGAATAGTGTACGGACCATAATGCATTCCCTCACCCCACAGGACAGGTGCCACATCATATCCGTTTTTCCCGAGTTCCCTTAGAAGCGTCTGCGTATCCGCGTCAAGATCCGGGCTCTCCGGACTCTTCCGGTAGTTGTGGCATGCTATCATGTCATACTTCACCCCAACCTTGTTCGACTCCTCGAGGTTTTTTGAGATTGAAGCGATTCCGCCATCAGGCGACATGTTGCTCGGCGAGTCCGGATATACCTTCGCATCCGGATTACCGGCCTTGACCCCTTCAAGGAAAGCCTTCTGGATCTTTATGAAATTGACGAATGCAGCTTCCGGCGTACCCTCCCTGCTCCACCATGATACGGGATATTTCGAAAACAGTTCTCCGTTCGGACACCAGACTTTTATCCAAGGGTATTTCCCCGCAATCTTTGAAACTGCATTTCTGAATCTGCCAAGATATTCCTCGGCAGGCTCCCCGCCTGATTCAAGATTGAAGTCACGTATGATTATTCCAGGCGCATCGGCCTGCAGGTGGCCACGCCGGGGGCTGCGCTCTCCA
>CAZDNQ010000870.1:0-2223 GCA_964506605.1 uncultured Victivallis sp.
CTTCGAGAAGGTTTCAATGCCTTTATACCTTAAAAAACTCAGGAACGAACTGGCGGTTTCATTTCTTCTTGGGCTGTCCTGTGCGTCAATAATCGGAATCTTCGTATATATCTGGGGTAGAACAGCCGTGAACTCACTGGCAATCGGATCCGGAATCATGTTGTCACTGGTGGCTGCGGCTGTGATAGGGCTTACAATACCTTTCATCCTGCACAGGCTAAAGGTGGATCTGAAGATATCAGCAGGTCCTATCGCGCTTGCGTTAGCCGATGTATCCACGATCACCATCTATTTCTCATGTGCGGCCATGGTGCTGGGATAGGACTTTTCGGATGAGAATGCCCTACACCTCAATCCTGCATGCATCTGTACGTAAGGGTCCCGAGATAGGCAAGCATGAAGGCTCCGGATATGATCATTATGACCTGTCCGACCCGGTTGAAATCGGTAATCTTGCAGATCAACCCGGCCATGACCATTATCACTATCAGAGCAAAGCTCTTGCGTGCAGTAAGAGCTTTTCCGGCCCTGATGACAATTGAATTCATTTTTGCTCCGATGGAAAACCCGACTATTCCTCCTGCGGTGAGGAGCCCTCCGACTATCAGCATCTGGTTGCGGATCTCGCCTTCACTCGTCAGCAGGTAAGGCAGGCACCCGGCTATGGCCGTAACAAGAACTGCGAGTCTCGCAATCTCCCCTGTCTGCTTTTCAGGAACCTTCAGGACGCTTGTCAGCAGAGGCCTTGTCAGAGATCCTCCGCCGATTCCAAGGAATCCTGATATGAGACCGGTTATAAAACCTCCGCCAAGCGTCTGTGTCATCTTGCCGGCCGGCTTATCGCCGTGTTCTTCGGAATGATGTCCCTGGTTCTTCTGCTTGTAAAGGTCATACAGCACCCAGACAAGGAGGGCTAGATAGAGGGTCTGGTGCAGTTTCCTGCTGGTGAAGAGTTTTTCCAGCAGCATTCCGGCCGGATCTCCGAGAAGTCCGCCGACGGTACAGGCCGCACAGAGGGGAAGCGCCACGGTCAGTCCCCAGCCTCCTCTTTTCCAGCCTATGCCGGAAAACTGCCTGACCACGGTAGGGAAAGTAGAGGGGATCATCTGGAGGAGGCAGGCTCCGACGGCTATCCTGGCGTCTACATTCGCCAGGAACAGGCATGGCAGTATGTACCATCCTCCGCCAAGACCCCAGAAACCTCCGGAGACGGAGGCTACGAAGCCAATGACGACAATCAAAGCTGCAAATAATGGATCCACTGTATTAAGCTCCAAGTTCCAGATTCCAAATCACAAGCAAATTCCAATTTTCAAACTCAAACAATACTTGTTTACCTGAATATAACAAACCTTTGGCAAGATTCGTGGTTTACAGGAATCTGTTTGAAATTTTCTTTTGTTTATGCATTGCTTGGAGCTTGGATTTTGGAATTTAGAATTTCCTGAAAAGGCCTCCGGTCCATTCGTCTTCAGACGACTTGAAAATCTCCTTGAAACCGATTTCCTTGAACGCCTTGCGGACTTCGCAATAGTTCGTCGACAATATCCCCGCCAGCACAAGATATCCGTCCGGTTTCAGAAGAGAATCCAGCTTTTCCCGGTTAATAATCAGCACGTCTGAGATGATATTTGCGACTACGACATCGAATTTCCCGGCAGATCTGAATTTAGACAGCTCCTTCTTGGAGACGGACGCCTTGTTTGGAGGAATCCGGTTGATCCCGAGGTTCTCCCTTGCTATTACGACCGATTCCGCGTCAAAGTCAAAGGCTGTGACATTTTTATATCCGAGTCTCACGGCCCCTATGCTCAGGATTCCGGATCCGCAGCCTGCATCTAGTACATTCATGCCGGAAACATCTGCGATCTTCGCAATTCTGTCGAGCATCTTGAGGCAGAAGCGGGTCGTCGCATGCTTTCCCGTACCAAAGCTCATGCCCGGATCTATCTCTATGATCACTTCCCCTTTTTTCGCATTATACTTGAGCCAGGAAGGCCTTATCACGACACGGCGGGTCACATGCTGGACCTTGAAATGCTTCTTCCAGGCTTCGGCCCAGTCCTCCTTCTTGAGGACTTCCAGTTTCGGTCTGGAGATTTTTACATTCCTCCTCCTGAGATCTCTGGCGATCAGGTTTATCATCAGCGCGGACTCCACTGCCGATTTCGGATCGTCGGCATAGAAGATATGCTCGATGCTCTTCCTTTCGACATCGAGCCA
>CAZDNQ010000871.1:0-2221 GCA_964506605.1 uncultured Victivallis sp.
TTGAATATTGCCGAATTGGCGGAACGGAGCGGGGTTTCGGCGTCGGTGATTTCCCGTTCCTGATAGTTCATCTTGCAAGCTTCATGGAAGTGCAGAACACGCCGATACAGGACGGCTGGGCGCGGATTCGCGAATCACAGTATTTCATTTCCCGTGATGTGAAGAATGCCGGACTCGCCTCGGCCTTGGACATCGGCGACGCAAAGGACATCCATCCTAAGAACAAGCAGGAAGTCGGTCGCCGTCTCGCGCTGATAGCCCTTGCAGAGACCTATGGGCAGAACGTCATATGCTCAGGCCCTGTCTTCAAGTCAATGGAGATCAAGGGCAAGGAGATTGTCCTGGCTTTCGACAATGTCGGCGGCGGGCTCGAGGCAAAAGGCGACAAGCTTACAGGATTCGCGATTGCCGGCGCAGACAAGAATTTCTCATATGCAGATGCCAGGATCGAAGGGAACACCGTCATAGTCTCTTCACCGAACATCGCAGAACCTTCCATTGTCTATTACGGCTGGGCGAACAATCCGGTCTGCAACCTGTATAACAAGGAAGGACTGCCAGCCGTACCGTTCAGGACAAATGCTGAAAAATAATATTTAAAGATCTTGGAGGAATATGCGATATGGCATAACTGCAGGTGGGAACTGGATCATAGATCTGATCAAGTTTGTTGACAGCTATCCTGAAGAAGGCAACCTGTCCAACATCCTTAAAACCGAGTCACCTGCAAATGGCGGCTGCCCATACAATGTCCTTCTTGATCTGGCAAGGCTTAAGACCGGCATCCCCCTGCAGGCGGTTGGCGCCATAGGCGACGATGACTTCGGAAATTTCATACTTGATGACTGCAGGCGGCATGGTGTTTCCACGGAGCTGATGAGCAAGAGGCCGGGACAGACCACCTCATATACAGATGTCATCACAGTGAAATCCAACGGTCACCGCACTTTCTTCCATGCACGCGGCGCAAACGCAACCCTGGACATCGATGACTTTGATATTGCAAGGATAAAGGGCAGGATATGCCTGGTCGGCTACCTCCTCCTCCTGGACAAGCTCGACGAGCCTGACAAGAAGTTCGGCACCCGTGCGGCAAGGCTTCTGTCCATGCTGAAGGATGCAGGCATTGAAACCGCCATAGATGTTGTCAGCGAAAACAGTGAAAGATTTAACAGGATAGTTACTCCATCCTTGAAGTTCACCGATTATCTCATATTCAACGAAGTGGAGGCGGGAAAAGTGCTTGAGAAGAAAATCCGCCGCAAGGACGGGGGCATAGATTTCAAAGACGCCTCTGAAGCAGCTGACGCGCTTCTGAAAATGGGTGTAGGCAAGATAGTCGTGATACATTTCCCCGAAGGTGCAGTTGCTACCGTCAAGGACAAGAACAGGCTAGTCAGGGAAAAGGCGAAATCATTGAAGCTCCCGTCTGGATTCATCAAGGGGACGGTCGGAGCAGGCGACGCTTTCTGCGCAGGCTGCCTCCAGGTGATCTACGAAGGGGGAAACCTGAAGGAGATGCTTGCACTGGGCAACGGTGTCGCTGCGGCATCGCTTTCACATCCAAGCGCATCTCTCGGTATCGAATCAATCGTCCAGGTCAAAGGACTGACTGATAAATTTTCATGAGCCCATGGGGATTTGTAAACAGGAGGAGAAATGAAAAGATCTGAATTGAACAATTACCTTCGCGAAGCAAAGGCTTTTTTCAAGAAGCACAAGTTCGAACTTCCCCCATGGGCATTCTGGTCGCCTGAACAGTGGAAGAAAAAGGGCAAGGAGTGCGGCGAAATCAGGAAGAATGGGCTGGGCTGGGACATCACTGACTTCGGAGGCGGGAACTTCAAGAGACTCGGTCTCCTCCTCTTCACTGTCCGCAACGGCTGCTATGGCGAAAAGAACGGGAAGCCATATGCGGAAAAGATAATGATCTCCAGGGTGAAACAGATCACCCCGACGCATTTCCACTGGAACAAGATGGAGGACATCATCAACCGCGGCGGTGGAGATCTTGTCATGAGGCTCTGGAAGGCGGACAGGAAGGAAGGTCTCTCCAAGGAAAGTTTCACCGTCCAGGTCGACGGAGTCACGCGGAAGATGAAGTCCGGCAGCCTCATCAGGCTCAAGCCTGGCGAGAGCATAACCTTGGAACCCTACGTCTACCACCGTTTCTGGGCTGAAAAATCCATGTGCCTCATAGGAGAGGTGTCAATGGTCAACG
>CAZDNQ010000872.1:0-2218 GCA_964506605.1 uncultured Victivallis sp.
CATCCGGGATAGCTCCCGTCGCCCCACTTCATCACCGCCTTCCTGCCAGAACCATCATTGTCATTCAGGTTCATCGACATGCCAACCTTCGTACCGACCGAAGGGACGACTCCGCCCATGTCGGAGAGCGGCATCCTGATCTCGTAGCATGTCATATCTTTTTCTGTCTTCACCGCGATCTCGTATACCGAAGAGTCTCTGGCAAGCTGTCCCGATGTGAGCCCGCCGCATTTGTCTGCAGGACGGTACAAGGTGGATTTGCCGCTGCCGCCGCCAGGAGCCGCTGATGAGATATAATAACAGAAAGCCTTTGATTCCGGCGATCCGCTCCTGCCAGGCAGTAACGCCAGCACTACCGAGTCGTCGTCAATTGTCTTCTCATTCGTGGCTTCGGCCCTGTGGACATCGTCCTTCACCTCGATGCCAACATAGAGGTTCTTATCGTCCCAGGCGAAATATGCCGCGCCGGAAAGATTGCCGGAGGACCACTTGTACGAATCATCCATTTTCATCAGCTGGTTATCGCCGAAGAGCGGAATCGGGCACTTCTTGTCCCAGTCGGACAGGTTCCCGTCAACAGATATCGGCCTGGTGATCTTGTGCGCCTCAGCTGCGAAATCAGTGCCCTCGTAGACGGTGAGCCTGATGTTGTCATAGAGCGCCTGTCCTTTTCCGTTGGCGACAGGCACGAGACCGAAACCCTTGAGGCTGGCATCCGCGTCGAGATGGCATGACAGCATCTTCCATCCTCCGGAATTCTGTCCTGCGTCGAATATGTGGGGTATGGTCATGGTCTTTTTCGTACCGTCTGACATGATCTTGTCGACATTGCTTCCGGCCTGCATGTCCGTGCTCCAGATCCATGCGGAATAGAGGTAGATCCGCCCCGGAGGGACGTTGTCGAGGCTCTGCGCATAATGCTGCCAGCCATTGCCGCCTGTGAACTTCGCGACATATTTCCCGAGGCCGACGCCGAGGCCTTCGGAACTTATCCTCTTGGCGTTGCCGTTCCAGCCTGCCGCCTCATCATCGCTCTTCCCCTGCTCCTCGAACCCGCTGTTCTTCACGAGGTTCCCGAGCATCGCAGGCGAGATGAGATTGATGTTCACCGGCTTTTCAACCACTGCGAGCTTCGCATCGTCATACTTGAAGACAAGCTTCACAGGATAGAGTCCGTCGGCGAGATCCTTTCCGAGCGCCATAGGGAACTGCAGGCTCTGGACTTCTCCGGACTTGACCTTGAACAGGAGGGGGGCCTGCGCAGGCCATCCATCAGGAACAAGGACGGTGATGCTGCCCGAGATATCGGCCTTGCAGATGTTGTTCATCTGTACATTTATCTTCGAGTCGGAATTCTTCAGGAATGTAACCGAGGAGAACGGCTTCGGCATCTGTCCAGCCGCAGTTTCGACGGAAGGCACGAGATACGACTTGAGCGTCTCAAGTTCGGCTCCTTCCACGAACACCTTCCTCTTCATCAGCGAGAGCTGGGCTGTCGCATCCGAAGTCTTCACCTTAGTCTCGTTTCCCTGGTAATCGCTGACGACTACTTCGGCGCTGCCGACCTTGATCGGGATCGCGGCAGTCTCGGTATCCTCGGCATAGAAGTCCTTGCCCTCGCCAGCGCCGTTGATGGACGCAAGAAGCACCGGCCTGCCGTCCTTCTCGAAGAGATGGAACACGCCCTTCTCGCCTATGAAGAACTTGCCAAGAGGCTTGGCTTTGTTCAGCTTCGCAGCCATCAGCGCTATGGTCACGGCGACCGGACGAGGATTCATGCCGCCCATCATCAGCGACCAGTTGCCGCATGGTTCGCCCTGCCCGCCGAAATAGATTATCCTGTCGGCGCCGGCAATGAGCTCGTCGGACCACTGGTCAAGCACCCAGTTGCACTGGTAGTCCGGCCTGATCCTCTCCTGCGCCGGAACATTCCATGTCGAGAGGCCGTGCGCAGTCTCATTGTCCCATACGAGCACGCTGTTGAGCCCGTTGACTTCGAGATCCTCCTTCGCCTCGAGGATGCCCTGTCCGTTCCCGTAATGTATTGACAGTATGTCGATATATTTCCCTACGCCCTCCTTGAGGAGCGAGGTCCTGTAGTTCCTCGGCCAAAGACCTCCGGCCAGGAGGTTCTTGAAATTCGGATCCACTGCCTTGGATGTCTCGGTGCCGATCCTGCAGAGCCGCAGATAGTCGGCCACCGGATCCTTGGATTTCT
>CAZDNQ010000873.1:0-2216 GCA_964506605.1 uncultured Victivallis sp.
ACTCAAGCATCATCATGCCGGAGCAGATCGCCGCCATCGGATTGATCACTCCAAGGCCGGTATACTTGGGAGCGGAACCGCCGATCGGCTCGAACATGCTTACGCCGCCCTTGTCGGGATTGATGTTTCCGCCGGCCGCGATCCCCATTCCGCCCTGCGTGATCGCGCCAAGGTCGGTGATGATGTCGCCGAAGAGGTTGCCGGTGACGATGACATCGAACCATTCGGGATTCTTGACCATCCACATGCAGGTCGCATCGACATGGCAGTAGTCGAGTTTGACATCCGGATATTCCTTGCCCATGTCATGCTGGGCGCGTTCCCAGAGGTCATACACATAGGTAAGCACGTTTGTCTTGCCGCAGAGTGTGAGCTGTCCGATCTTGCCCGCCTTTATGTCTTCAGGCTTGAGACCGCGCCACGGATTCTTCTTGGAATGGCGTTTGCGTACAAGCTCGAACGCGTAGCGGAGGCAGCGGTCGACCTGGAAGCGGGAATAGACCATGCACTGCTCGGCCACTTCGTTTGGAGTACCTTTCATCATGTTTCCGCCGATGCCGCAGTATGCGTCGCCGGTGTTCTCACGGACGACAACGTAGTCAATGTGTTCAGGTCCCTTGTTGGCGAGAGGTGTCTCGACTCCGGGATAGAGCTTGACAGGCCGGAGGTTGATATACTGGTCGAGATCGAAACGGAGCTTGAGGAGTATCCCCTTCTCGAGGATTCCGGGCTTCACCTTCGGATGGCCGATCGCTCCGAGCATGACGGCGTCGAACTTCCTGAGTGTCGCAGCCGCATCGTCGGGAAGGACGTTGCCGGTGGCGAGATACCTCTCGCCGCCCCAGTCGAACTCCTGCATCTCGGTCTTGAAATTGAACATCTTGCCGACCGCCTTGACTACCTTGACAGCCTCCACTGTCACTTCCGGGCCCGTGCCATCGCCAGCGATAACGGCGATCTTATAGCTTTTGTCCGCCATATTTTCTTTCCTTTCTTAAGACGGCATCGCCGTCCGTTAAATTTATAACATCTATAAAGAGGGCGGGTAATATAACTGTAGAAACGGCAGTTTAAAGCAAAGCTTTTAAATTTTCAGGCAAGCTCGTTATTGCGTCACTCTTGCCAAAGGCTGGTTCGCCGCCGAGCTGGCGGCTCCAAGAGCAAGCAAGGGCGCTGTCGTTCCGATGCGCTAATCGTCATATATATAGACTAGATGCATTTCCTCTTCAACTGAGCGCGGTCAGGATGGCTGCGCTCTTTGCCGAGGCAAGTGACGCATTGTACTGTCAGCAAGAAAGTCAGGCGCATTGAGCCCCCCTCTTATTGCAGTCGGCCATAAATGCATTATCTTAAGGAAAATTTTCTCGGACCTTCAAAACAACAGTTCAACCTACCGGAGCGGAAAAGATGGAGTCGGAAGACAAAAGGCAGTCATTCACATTTGCCAAGAAGAAGCGGTATCTGGCCATGTGCTGCGAGATAATACAGCGCGAGGCGTGCTACTGCGCGGCGAAATCAGAGAACATCATAGACCTGCAGTTCATATCGCAGGGATACCACGACCTTCAAAGCGGCGACATGTGCAGGCGTCTGCAGGAGCATATTTCCAAGGTCGACAATTCCCGCTACGAGGCTATTGTCATGGGATTCGCCCTCTGCAACAACGGAATCTCCGGCCTCAAGGCCATGGGAATCCCGATTGTCGTCCCAAAGGCCCATGACTGCATCACGCTGTTCATGGGAAGCAAGGAGGGATACGAAGAGTATTTCAACGCCAACCCAGGCACCTACTACCTGACAAGCGGATGGATGGAGCGCGACAGCGACAACCTCGTCAAGATGGAGAACACCGTCATGTCGAAGCTCGGACTCGACAAGAGCTACGAACAGTATGTCGCGGAATACGGCAAGGAGACCGCGGACTATCTGATGGAGACCCTCGGCGGCGGCCTTGAGAAGCACTACGACAAGGTCTGCTTCATAGACATGGGCGTGGTTGACTCGGCATTCTACCGGGAACAGGCAATGAAGGAGGCTGAAAAGCGGGGTTTCAAGTTCGAGGAGCTGAAAGGCGACCTGCGGCTTATCCAAAACCTCTTCGACGGAAAATGGCAGGAGAAGGATTTTCTCATAGCGAGGCCGGGCGAATCGATATGTCCGAGCTACGACTGCAACGTTTTGAAATGCGGATAAAGGCGACGCGATGCCCCAATATA
>CAZDNQ010000874.1:0-2215 GCA_964506605.1 uncultured Victivallis sp.
ATTCGTATTTTGCGAGAATTCCAGGGATTTTCGTGGGTGGGACGCGGCCGTGGACATCGTTGTTTATCATGATCACCGGAGCAAGGCCGCAGGCGCCGAAACAGCGCTGGATGGTGATGGAGAAACGCCTGTCCGGGGTCGTTTCACCGGTCTTTATCTTGAGTTCGCCGGTAAGGGCCTCCATGACCTTCTTCGAGCCGCGCACATAGCATGCGGTGCCCATGCAGACGTTCACCGTATGGCGTCCGCGCGGCTGCATCGTGAAATAATGGTAGAAGGTTACGACGCCCAGGACTTCGCCTGCCGGGATGTTCAGCTTCTTCGCGACATGCTCCTGGACTTCAACCGGAAGGTATCCGAAAATCTCCTGGGCCTTGTGAAGGACTGGGATCAGAATTTCCTGCCCCTTGCCCTTCTTCTGGGACTGGATGAACTTGTCCAGTTCCTCGTATGCCGGGTTGGCGCAGACTTTGCCGCCGCATTCACAGTTGGACATTATAGTGTTTCCTTTCAGGCAAAAACAAGTTCTTTGACGGCGTTGCCGCCGACTATGTGCTGTTTGACAATCTTCTTGACGGCTTCGCGGTCGACCTTGCCGTAGCGGACGGATTTCTGCCCCTGTATCTCCACGTCGACAACCGGTTCACGCTCGCAGAAGCCAGCGCAGCCTGTGGCGGTGACAGCGACATCGGAAATCTTCTCGGACTCGAGCGTCTCCATGAAAGCCTTCATGGTGTCCCTGGCGCCTGCGGCAATCCCGCATGTGCCCATGCCGATGACGACCTTGACGCGCTGCCCCCCGGAACGCATTTCCATGCTCTTCCTGACGTCTTCCTTAATCTTCCTGAGTTCATCAAGGCTTTTCATATGTCTTCTCCTGTTTAATAATTAACAGCAAGTCATAAAAAAATAATAACCGGGAACAAGACGGCTAATCTAACCTCGTAACAGGTTTTTGCAATGTGGAAAAAAGGCTAATCTCATTTTTCCGGACGATACCGGAATCAGAGCGCAGGACGTATGGATGAGACCCAGTCGTTGAACGGCTTGAAGTCGGACTTGAGCTGGTCGGAAAGGAAGGCCATGACTTCATGGCTGCAAATGTCGACGTCCCCAAGTTCCTGCTTTATCGCAACGGTATCCAGCACTTCGCCCTGGGCGCCCAGCCTGACCACCCAATTCATCCTGGGCCAGGCGGTTATGCAGGTGATAATGAGGTCGGCGAGGTCGCCTGTAGGCTTTGAATCGATATGGGCCATGTTGAAGTTTGCCTCTATAAGTACGCCTCCGCCAGGGTTTTTCCCGATCTTCAGGCTTCCACCGGCCTGTTCAGCGGAATCTTTCAGCAATGGGAGTCCCAGTCCGACCTTCCTCTCCCTGCGGGTAGTCTTGAACGGGTCTGCAGGATTGTCCTTTATGGAGTCTGGAAATCCAGGTCCGTCGTCGGTGATCCTGAGTGTAAGCCATGTGGCCTTCCAGTCAAATTCGACTGTGACGGTCTTCGCCCCGGCCTTCACGGAGTTCTCGACAATATCCAATATGTGGAGGGACAAATCCTTCATTTTCCGCCCTTGATTATTTCAAACAGGTCATTAAGATTGTCCGCTGTCTCCGGAATTTCCATATGGAAACGGCCGACAGATTCGAGAAAATGCGAGTCGGAACCGGAAATCACAGGATAACCCTCGACTTTTTGTCCAAGCTTGTAGCCGTCATGCACCCACATCGGCGACTGGATTTCAAGTGCGTCATAGCCTGCATCCCTGTCTATGAATCCAAGCTGGCTGATCAGGCTGTAGCGTTTCTTATAGACATGCGCTGGTACTGCAAAACCGCCTCTCCAGATTATTTCGTTGATAACATGTTCGAGATGGATTGATAGCCCTATGTTGCGGATCCTCTCATCGACTCCGACAATTTCATCCGCGCTGTCATAGATGAGCTGGTATCCGGACACTTCTGGGATGTTCTCGCCCGGGGCGCTGGACCTGTCGACCATATCCTGGAAATCGTTTAGGGCGTCAAGGGATTTGAAATAGGCAAGAATATGTACTTCTTCGAGGCTGGCAACCTCGATTCCCGGAACAACTATGATGCCGAATTCCTGTCCGACAGACATCGCCGCCGCGACATTCGCAGACGCATTATGATCCGTTATCCCGATAATATTGAGGCCGTTGTCCCTTGCACGGAGGATTATCTGGCGCGGGCTCAT
>CAZDNQ010000875.1:0-2213 GCA_964506605.1 uncultured Victivallis sp.
GAACCACGTGGAGATGGAGGTTGTCGGTGTCGTGGTGGAGACCATATGCATAGGATATCCTGTCTCCGGGATAGAACCTGTTCTGGAATCCTGTCATCAGCTTTTTCAATCTGTCGATGAGAATCCGCTCCGGATCGAGTCCGTTTCCGCGAAGAATCCCCTCTCCGTCCGCATCCATCGAAACTGCAAGCCGGAAGGCGATGACGTCCCTGTACGGAAGAACACTCCTGAGCTGTCTTGTGACGAAATCTATTCTTTCCTGGTTGCTTAAGTTTTCCGGAACGCGGTTGAACTCCTCCACAATCCTGTCCCGCATATAGCCGGCGACATGCACTTTGCCGCAGTCCTCTTTGGAAACATATTTTATGGAATCCTGAATCCTCTCTTTCGCTTTTTCAAGGGATATTCCCTCGTCATACGCCTTGTATTTCGCCTTCAGTTCCGAGGTCTCGTCCATGTAGCTGATGTCCAGTCGGCGGGATATTCTTATCGGCTTTTTCTTTACAAGAATCAACAGCTTCTTCATCAGGATTCCTCCGCACCAAGCGCCGATACAAGGGAGGAAAGCGCATTCTCGATCCTGTCGAGTCTCCTATCCAATTCCATAGGGCTTTTCCCGAAGTTGTCCAAGCTGTAAACGGCCATTTCAACGGCAATATTTGGCCTGACATGGAACTTCCTTGAAAGATTATTTATCCTGTTCGCGGTTTCAGGGGAAACGGAAACTCTTATCTGAATTTTTTTATTTTCTTCCATTTTGCACTTCCTTTTATGAACAGAAAGCTCAGCCTTTCGTCGTTGAAAAAGGAGAGCTTCCCGCAGGCGGCGGAAAGCTTTCCTGTGAAACATGCCCATGTTTCACGCATCCTGCCGTCTTTTCTTGCCTAATACTATCTATCTATGATAGCAATATATGCCCTGAAAACGCCTTGTCAAACGCCGGTTCCGGAAAAGGTCCATGCGTTGAAGAATCTGCTGCAGGCGGCGCTTGCGCGGCCTGAGGCAGTCCTTTATCGCATGTGTCAAGCACCCCATGCATCTGCATTTCCCGGCATCGGCGGGGGATGCAGTTGCGTGGGATCCGCCATCGGGATTACCGCCTTCCATTTTCAATGGTCAATAATTCATTGAAGGTCAACATTAAGATCAATACAATAAGGGAGAGGGCCATTTTCCCCTATGAAACACTTGTTCAGGATCACGATAAGTCTGCCTGAAACTTGCTCAGCCTCACGAATGATTTGCTCAACTTCACGATAAGTTTCAGGTCGACTTGCTCAAGTTCACGATAAGATGAATTGTAAGGTTCCTCGAAGTCCGAAGAGACGCCTGGCGGAGTACTGAAACACTCCCTGCAAAGCACGGCTTAAGTTGACTTAAGAGTTCCTTACAGGCCGTCTCCCGGAAGTTCCAATGTGGAACCGTACAGGTCAGCTATTTCATTTCCTTTGCAAGCTTTGACATCAGATATCCGGCGGGATTGTCGATCTTGTAGCCTTCGGCCACTTTGCCTGCCACATCGGCGCATATTTCCTTGAAGAGCCCTTCCCCGAGGATGAATTTGCTCTTTTTCAGGAAATTCCTGCTCCCTTGAATGTCAATCCCGCATGCCCCAACCTTTCCCGTCTCGTATTCATCCAGCTCCTGGCTGATCCATCCGGGCGGAGACTTTTTCTCGCTCCAGGCTATCAGCTTCCAGTCTGAGCGCGTGCTTGTCTCCTCAAGCCTCACATGCAGGGTTCCTGACAATATGCCCGCTCCGTCAAGCTGGGATATCACCGGTCGTTCGTGCTGCGTAAACAGCCTTCTCCTCTGGGACTTGTACCGGGGCGGATCGCACCCTATCTGTTCAAGAAGTGCTCCAAGGGTAATCTGGAAGGGACTGCTTTTTGATCTGAAGGCGGCCCTCGAAGGAAGAAAGGCATATATGGATTTGGCCACCGGACTGGATATACCATTAAGCACGTCTATCCTGATGTTCGCGATGCGTTCAATGTCATTGAGAAGTCTCATGAATTCCGGATGCAGGCTTATCCTGTCCAGCCAGAGCTCCATCGTCTTCTCATAGTTCCTCCAGCCCTTCACCTTTTCCAGGACTTCGATGGATTCTATGATCGTGAAGGTTCTCGTGCTCCCGTCAGGCTCGGTAATCCTGATCCAGCAGTCCCTGAGGTCGCCAAGGACTGACTTGGCCTTCTTATAGGCCCTGCCGT
>CAZDNQ010000876.1:0-1941 GCA_964506605.1 uncultured Victivallis sp.
GGCGATGTGGGGCTTGTCGTTGATGATGCTGTCGATGTAGTGGTACATCGCGTTCTTCGCCTGCGGAACCGGTGGATGCAGCTTCATGTCATACTGCGCCCCGTCCTTCTCCATGTAGAACTCGCATTCGAAGTTGTAACCTTCGTTCAGGTTGTACTGGTGGAGTCCGGCCTTGGAACCGAGGAGCTGTGTGTGCATGAACTCCCTGTCCTTGATGTTTCCGGCCCATGAGGCTTCGAGCGAGAGCGCGGCGCCGTTCTTGAACTTGATGAATCCGGCGGCCATGTCTTCGACGTCGAACGTCTTCTTCTCGGCCTTCGCGCGTTCCGTGGCGATGTAGTTGTAGGTGTTGCCCATGACCCATGCCGGCTTAGGATATCCCATCAGCCAGAGGGCGAGGTCAAGCCTGTGCACTCCGAGATCGATGAGCGGTCCGCCGCCAGCCAGCGCCTTCTGGCCGAACCATCCTCCGAACCCGGGCATGCCGCGTCTGCGGAGCCACTGCGTCCTCGCATAATAGATTTCACCGAGTATGCCCTTGTCCACCTGCTGCTTCATCGCAAATGACTGTTCCGTGAACCTGAAGCTGAAGTTGATCATCAGCCTCCGCTTCGCCTTCTTCGAGGCGGCGAGCATGTCGCGGGCCTCCTGTGCGTTCATCGCCATGGGCTTCTCGCAGAGGACATGGCATCCCGCCTTGAAGGCCGCAAGCGTGAGAGGCTTGTGGAACTTGTTGGGGGTTGCGATGCTTACCACATCGAGATTCTCCTTCGCGATCATTTCCTCGGCGGAAGTGTAGAGGCCCGGGATTTTGAATTCCTTCGCCCCCCTGTCTTCAAGCCTTTTAGGATCGGTGTCGGCTACCGCAACAACTTCCGCGGCGGAATGGGTCTTGTAGCCGTTTATGTGGGCGCCGCCCATGCCGAGTCCGATGACTCCAACACGTAGTTTCTTCATGATACGAAAACTCCTTTGATGATTGCGTAAATTTCAATTTCCAAATTCCAAAATCCAAACAAGCTCCAGATTTCAAATGTCTGGAAATTTCCAAACTGAGATCTATCTGGAGCTTGCAGGTCTGGAGCTTGAAGCTTAGTTGTTCTGCAGGATCCCGGCCTTGCCGAAATCTACGTTCTTCGGAGGAATCACCTCAAGCGGCTTGGCGTTGGGGCAGCTGTCCTTGATGAACGACCTCGGGGCTGCCCATTTGCATGCGTTGGACAGGATCTTTATGATCTGGGGATTGTGGTAGATCGGGTATGTCTCATGTCCGGGACGGAAATAGAAGACTTTTCCGTTTCCGCGGTTGAATGTGACTCCGCTCCTGAAGACTTCGCCGCCCTCGAACCAGGAGATGAATATGACTTCGTCGGGTGTCGGGATGTCGAAGCGTTCGCCGTACATCTCGGTGTTGGGAAGTTCTACGTATTCGCCGAGACCTTCGGTGATCGGATGGTTGGGGGCGATGTTCCAGAGCCTTTCCTTCTCAGCGGCCTCGCGCCATTTGAGAGAGCAGTTGGTGCCCATCAGGGTCTTGAAGATCTTCGAGAAATGTCCTGAGTGGAGGACGATGAGCCCCATGCCTTCAAGAACGCGCTTCTGGACCTTTTTCACTATCTCGTCCCTCACGTCGCCGTGGGCGACATGGCCCCACCAGGTCATGACATCGGTATTGTTTAGAAGTTCGTCGGTGATGCCGTGATCGGGTTCGTCGAGGGTGGCGGTCTTAACTTCAAGCCCGCTCTTCCTGAGACCGTCGGCTATGACCATATGCATTCCATTGGGATAAATCTTCTTGACCGCGTCATTCTTCTTCTCGTGCCTGAACTCGTTCCACACCGTCACTCTGATCTTTGCGCTCATTTCAGTGCCCTTCTGTTAAATTGTGTCTAATATTGCTGTGTTTTAGAGGCCATGTATATTCATGGCGTGCTATTGATT
>CAZDNQ010000876.1:1951-2212 GCA_964506605.1 uncultured Victivallis sp.
TCCTGACGATATAAATTCAAATAATTAAAACTGGACTAAACCTAAAAAACAAGGACAAAACTTAGATTGAGCCTTTTTGATTACAGAGACGCCTCCGCCAAGATGCCGGATACGGCCGAGGAATTCATCGGGAAGCTCCTGAACAGGCTTAGGAGCGGCGACGATGTCCTGAAGATACCGAAACGCGAGAGCGGCGACAGGATATCCCGGGGGATGCACTTCCATCTCGAGCCGGAGATGTTCATACAGATATCAGGATAC
>CAZDNQ010000877.1:0-2212 GCA_964506605.1 uncultured Victivallis sp.
CGCAGACGACTTATTGGCCGCCCTGGGTGACGAACCTGTCTACAACTTCCGCGACCATCAATTGGCGTGGGGCTGGTGACGCAAAAGGCGATGTGAAATACGCCACGGTCACCTACTATGATCAGAACGACAAACAATATCAGGCGACTGTGCAATCCAAAAGAGAAGAGATTCATCAGCACGTGGATCTAACAGGTCTTGAACCGGACACCGAATATTACTACCTGGTTGAGCCGTCCGACAATCCTGTCGCCTTCAGCAGGTGCAGGTTCAAGACGATGCCGGTCAGCGGTCCATTCACCTTTCTCGTCATCAGCGACAGCCATGCGCAGGAGAAACGGTTCAAGTTTGTGGCCGACGCCATTGCGCAAAATGAGACAGACCCGCTTTTCATACTCGACGGCGGAGACTATGCAAGCCACGATGAAGAGGCCTTGTGGACCACCTATTTCCAGTATGGCGAAGGGATGCTCGCGAAGTTCCCCATTTTCCATGCCATAGGGAACCATGAATATCATCAGCCGGACTCGACCGGCCTGAATATGCCTACCGACGCCGCCCAGTACCATGATACATTCAAAATACTCCCGGGCGGGGCGCTGAACTATTACTTCGACTGTTCCGGCATACGCTTTGTCTTTCTCAACTCTCCCGATCCCAATAATTCCGATGGATTTGATCCGCAGACATCGCTGCCCCTCGCCAAGAGCCAGGCGCCATGGCTGAAGGATCAGCTGGACAACACCCTGGCGGGAACATTTACAATACAGCACCATCCGATCTGGAATTATGGCAAGTCTACGCTCAATCCCGACCTCCAGCCATGGGAGACGCTGTTCCAGGACCTCAATATCAGCGCAAACTTCTCAGGCCATGCGCATAATTACCAGAGATACTCGGTGGAGGGAATCCCCTATTTCGTCGTCGGCAATGCCGGTGGCGTATTTACGAACCTTGACGAAGGGGCCCCCCATGCGGCGTCGTACCGGTACGGGGCGACAAGACAGCTGGGATATCTGAAAGTCACGGTGGATCCTGCGAACAACACGGCGACGGCGCAGGAGATCTTCATAGCCTGGGTGGAAAGGACAACGATGAGAACCCCATATTCTATCTTTACCCTGTCATAGCCGACTCGGTTACATTCCCACTTTCGTCGACGCTCTCGACGCTTACTGTCGCCAAGTCCGGCCTCGGTTTCGGAACTGTCACCTCATCCCCTGCCGGCATATCCTGCGGGCCTGACAGCTCTTCCTCCAGCGCGAACTTCAAGAAGGTTGAAACAGTTGTCCTTACCGCCACCCCTGAAACTGGCTTCGTGTTCAAAGGCTGGACCGGCGCCGGCACAGGACAGGTTACACGCTCAATCACCATGCATCCGGGCGATGACATAAACGTAGGGGCTGTTTTCGAATTAAGCACAGGTACGGTTCCAGGGAAGCCGACAAATGTAAAGGCCGTAAGGGGAAACGGACAGGCTACCGTATCCTTTACTGCTCCGGAAAACGGAGGCAGTCCGATCACATCATACACCGTCACTTCAGATCCTGAAGGCATCACGGTCACGCGCACAGGCAGCAGCGCAAGTGCGATAACAGTCACCGGCCTGACGTATAACATCTCTTACACGTTCACAGTGACGGCGGCGAATGCAAATGGCCCGGGCGCACCGTCGGATCCTTCCGCACCCGTAACCCCGACAGCCGCCGTTCCAGACGCGCCTACGGCGGTAGCTGCCGAGAGGAATGGCAGCAAGAGTATAAATGTCAGTTTCACTGCGCCATCGGCAAACGGCTCCGCGATCACAGGATACACCGTGACTTCGCGTCCAGGAGGCATAACGGCAACTGGTGCCGCAAGCCCGATCACTGTAAACGGACTTGAAAACGGAACATCCTACTCATTCAGCGTAAAGGCGACCAACGGAATTGGAACAGGCCCTGCATCGGCATGGTCGGCATCCGTGATTTCGGCAACGGTGCCTGGCGCTCCGACAAGCGTGACGGCGGCTCCGGGCAATCTCCAGGCGACAATCGCCTTCAAGCCGCCGGTGTCAAACGGCGGCATGCCGATAACATCGTACACGTTGACTTTCGTAAATCCGGCAAGCAGCATGACAATCACCAAGGCGTCAAGCCCGATAACATTAACCGGTCTGCGCAATATTGAATATACGTTCAACATAATGGCGAACAACGCGATCGGGGCAGGT
>CAZDNQ010000878.1:0-2211 GCA_964506605.1 uncultured Victivallis sp.
CAGCCGTTCGGGAAATCATAGTAGAGATGGAATATCTCGTGGTCGTAGGGGATCTTCCTCATGGGATTGTCGGGGAACAGCTTGTTCATCAGGGCGACATATGTCTTGAAGAACCTGTCCTCCTTGCCGTTGTACACGCAGTCGTCGGCGAGGATGAATCCGCCGCGCTCGAGGAATTCGCGCATGTTCTTCTCCTCGTCCTCCGGAAGGGTGAAGTATCCTTCCGAGGTCATGAACACGAAAGGATTGCGCACCATGTCGTCGAAATCCCCGAGCCTGACCACCTTGGGCTCCATCGATACATTTATGTTGGTCAGCTCGCGGAGCTTCCTCCTGAGGATGATATCGCCCTTCGGATGGACGTCCCAGCGGTCGGGGGTATTGTCAGAGACTGTGAACTGCAGTCTAGGGAACACGAATTTACCGGTCTCTACCGCCTCGTCGGCAAGTGCTTCGGCCGTTCCGCCGATGAGTCCGCTGAGCACGGCGCCACCGAGCAGGGCGCCGGCGCCCTGCATGAAGTTCCTTCTGGAGACGCACAGCTGCTGGATCCTCTCGAACCCGCCCGCGATCTCATCCCTGCTCTTTCCGAGAAGGAGATCCTTCTTCATGTGTATGATCTTTCCTGTATTTTCCATGATGATCACCTCATTAATACAAACATTCAACTTCGAACTTCCAACTTTGATTTTGTCCCAACTTCGATGTTAAATGTTCAGCGTTCGATGTTGGATGTTCATAAGTTTTACGCCAACCCTCCGCGCCTCCTGACTATCCATTCCGCGGAGAGCATCGCTATCAGCAGGATGAACAGCGCGGGCATGTCCCATATCTCGTAGTCCTGCGGCTGGATTCCGGCGGCAAGCGCGGCCTTGACATTCTTCTCCATCTCCGCCACAGCGCCCGGCGCCTCCGCCACGGTATAATATTTTCCGCCCGTTATCTTCGCCATGTCCCTGAGCGAGTCCTCCTTCAGGCCGGCGTTGCTGAACTCCATGTACGGCTCGGACACCTTGAAGTCCGTCTCAACCGGATCGACCTTCCAGCCTTCGATCCTGACTTTCACGCTGTAGTCACCGAGTTCATCCACTCGGAACGAGCACTGATACACACCCTCCTGCGAGAGTATCCACTGCATCGGTATCTCCTGCGTGTTCTTCAGGGGATCCTCAATGGTCGCGATCACAACCGCATCGTTCGCCGGGGAAAGATCCTGCTTGAGCACTTCGGCGCGCAGGGATACCTGGGATCCTATCGTGTATACGTCGGCATCAGCCTCGACCGATATCTGCTGCTTCGCGCCGACCACCAGCCAGCGCACAAGCTGCTTCCAGAACCTCTCATGGAACTCGTCGGACGCCGGAACCGACATCCTCCAGTACCATGAGCCACCGGACGTGAATGAAGCCACGCGGCCGCCGCCATAGTTCTGCACCGCAAGCACGGTCTTGTTGTCCTTCTCGCGCGCCAGAAGAAGCTGCGCACCGGACTTTAGCCCGCGCACAGGGGTCATCCCAATCAGCTCAGGCATCTTCTCCCAGATCTTCCTGCTGGCCTCCATGTCGTCGGAAAGCCTCATCACAGGATGGGTCAGCGCGCCTTTGGCTACCACGGACTTGTACTGGTCGTCGGAATAATTGCCGTCGCTGTTTGTTATCTCAAGGGGAAGAAGCTTGGCGATGGGCGTTCCGGCATATTTGCCCGGTCCGAAGGAATTCACGCCGCCCAGCATCAGGAGTCCGCCGCCGCGCGTCTTCACGAAATCTTCAAGCATCGCCAGTTGTTCCGCAGAGAAATAGGACGCCTCGATGTCGCCGAGGATGATCGCCTCGAAGTGGAAAAGCTGATCGCGGGTTGTGGGGAAACCTTCCGAAAGGTAGCTCTCCGTGGAGTCGGCCCCCTGGACATAGAACCGGTTCTTCGCGAGCCTGAGTATTCCAACCAGCCTGAAATCCTTGTCCCTGTAGAGCGCACGGCGCAGGAAACGGTATTCAAGCCTCGGACTTCCTTCTATGTATAGGACCGGCAGGCGGTCGTCCCTGATCTCCATCAGGAACTCCTTGCTGTTGTTGTCGACTATCTTCTCCGACGAATCCGGGGCTATCGAGACCTTGCAGGTCGCGGATCCCTCGAAGTCGGGCGTGAAATTGAGCTTCACCCTCTTGATGTCGGTGTCCTTGTCCGGCTTGATCTCCTTCGAAAGAAGCACTG
>CAZDNQ010000879.1:0-2210 GCA_964506605.1 uncultured Victivallis sp.
TGTAGAAGAACGGCGACTGGACATCCGAAAGGTGCTCAGATTGTCGCTTCACTTGGAAAATTCACATGGGACATGAATGACTTCTGCCGGGGATGGTCCATAACCGGAAGGACGGGTTCAGGAAAGACGGTCGCAGCGATTAAAACCTTGATGCACCAGGTCTTCAAAAATTGTCCGAACTGGGGAGGAATTGCGGTTGACGAGAAAGGTTCCTTCCATGAGATTGTATCGGAGATCGCAGGAAAATATGGCGCGGAGGACAGAATAGTCTGCTTCCAGGTCAGACCTGATGATGCATCGCCGGACTGGGAGCCCAGGGCTAAGTTCAATCTGTTGAGCTATCCGGGGATTCCATGGAGCACGTATGCGAAGATAGTCGTTGACACGGCATCAAGCCTTGGACAGTCCGGAGATAAGGGATTTTTCAGGACCCAGGCGCAAATCCACATTGAGAAAGCCATGGAACTCCTCGAAATCCTCCAGTATCCGGTTACGCTTGAGAACGTTTATGACATGCTTACCGACAAGAAGAACCTTGCAGGCGCTGTGGGGTCTCTTGCCGAGGAGCTTGACGGGAAAAGGATGGACTTTGTAGAGCAGCATCCCGAACTCAGGATCAAGCTGATGCTCATGAAGCATTTCGGTGACAAATTCCTGAACCAGCCGGCTGATCAGCTTGGTGGCGTGATTTCGACAATCTTCAACTATCTTCAGTATTTCACCAATCCCGACATTGCGGAAATATTCTGCTGTGACGAAGGTTCGGTCGACTTCTCCGAACTCGATGAGGGGAAGATATTCGTTGTCTCCATGCCCCAGAAATACCAGGTTGAGCGGAGATATGTGAACACGTTCATGAAACTTCTTTTCTATGTCCACTGCCTGAGACGATTCGATATGGATCAGGAATACAGGAGGAATGCGAACCTCCTGATATTCTGGGCCGACGAAGCTCAAGGAATAGTTACGGCGACGGATGACGGGTTTGCGGACTACAAGGTTGTAGACAAAATACGGGAGGCAAAGGGGACAGTCATCTTTGCCGCTCAGAGTACAACGAGTTATTATCCGGTACTTGATGAAAAGAAGACGGAGGTTTTGCTTCTCAACCTTAGCAACCAGATTTATTTCACCCTTGCCGATCCTAAGGCGGCAAAATTGGCAGCGGACATCATAGGGAAGAGGGAATACTGGAAAAGGAGCTATGGTTACTCGAGCGGTAGGGGGAATTCAAATTATCAGAAGGTCGAGGAATACAAGATCAAGGAGCACGAACTGATGGCCATGAAAAAATTCGAGTGTGTTGTCAGGCATTGCGAGAAGGGATTTGTGAAAACCGTTATTAGGCCCATTTTCTAAAGGTCTCTGACCCCGCCCACAGGATGGGGGTTTCCGTGTTGCATCACGGATAAAACAGTCTTGCCGAGATCATCTCGATCGGCGACATACTGAAAAGCCTCCACGATGAGAAAAGTACGAAGATACGCTATCTTGAAGGCTATATTTCCGGCGGATACATGTAACAGTCGTCCGGACGACTAACACATGGTCCGAATGAGATAAACATATGGATATTTTAAAACCATTATTGTTCATAGTGGGCGGCATTGCCATCCTCGCTATTGGCAAAGGAATTAAAAAAGATGATTCCGGGTTGCTGGCAACTTAAGCATTCTTGTGGGCTTATATTAATATACGGCAGCGATGATTCGGATGAGGCATTTCGCAAGAAGAATATAAGTAGTAAATGGCTTAATAGGACGGTTCTTGGAATAGGCTTGGCATCATTGTTTAGCGACTGGTTAACCGTCTTTGCGATTTCGATACAACTGCCAGACCACAAGAATATATATGACGACGCATTCGATATCAAATAAGTACGACAGGCTTGAATCAGGTATTCAAAGACACTATCTTCCCAATGTTATAGATTAAGACAAGGAGGAAAGGCCATGGGCAAGCTCTACCGTTTCGGAATTTCTCTCGAAGAATCTCTGATTGACACTTTCGACAAGCATATCAAGAAACAGAACTA
This sequence comes from uncultured Victivallis sp., assembly GCA_964506605.1. Lineage (GTDB taxonomy): Bacteria > Verrucomicrobiota > Lentisphaeria > Victivallales > GWF2-50-93 > GWF2-50-93. The sequence goes on from CAZDNQ010000879.1 coordinate 2,036, forward strand.
CCAGAACAGGTCCGAGGCCATTCGCGATCTTATCCGTGAGGCACTGGTCAAAAAGCAGTGGAAGGAAGGCGGTAGTGTAGCAGGCGTCATCATCATGAACTACAACCACCATAAGCGCGAACTTGTCAGCAAAATGCTCGACATCCAGCACGATTGCCAGGAACTCATAATTTCC
>CAZDNQ010000880.1:0-2204 GCA_964506605.1 uncultured Victivallis sp.
CGCCTGCACGAAATCCTTGCGCCTGTTCTGGTAGTCCAAATAATATGCGTGCTCCCATACGTCGCATGCCAGCAATGCGTTCTGCTTGTGCGCCAGGGGAGTGTCGGCGTTGGAGGTCTTCACTATCTTCACCTCGTCGCCATCCTGTACAAGCCAGACCCAGCCGCTCCCGAACTGGGCAAGCGCGGCCGCCGTGAATGCGTTCTTGAATTCTTCAAATCCGCCAAACGATTTCTCCAGCATCCCCTGCAGCCTGCTGTCCGGACAGCTTCCGCCGCCCGGCCTCATGCTGCTCCAGAAAAAACTGTGGTTCCATACCTGCGCGGCGTTGTTGAAAATTGAAACCTTGTCGGACGCCCCCGCAGTTTCAATTATTATCCTCTCGAGAGGCATATCGCCCATCTCAGTCCCAGAGATCAGCTTGTTGAGGTTGTCGATGTATGCCTGATGATGCTTGCCGTGGTGGAATTCCATGGTCCTCGCGGTAACATACGGTTCAAGCGCATCATGCCGGTAGGGCAGGACAGGAAGCTCGAAGATGAACGGTTCACGGAATGCTGTCGACGGCCCCTTCCCACCCGCTCCGCCGGCAAAACTCACATTCCGCATCGACGGCAGCCTCAGATCCAGAAATTCCATTCCAAATGATCTTGCTTTCATCGCAGGCATGTGCCTCCTTTTTTCAAACAATAAAACGCGGCCCCAGGGTCTTCCATGGGGATTAACCCTGTCTTGACAGTGGGGTTTCCCCCCATAAGAACAGATTTGAATGGCAAATGACAGTGAAGTATATTTGATGCAAATAAGCTTCTTATCCGGGGACATTAGCATAATGAGAAAAATCACAGTACTGCTGGCAGATGATCATGCGATAATAAGACAAGGTCTGGGCGCACTTCTCAACTGCGAGAAGGATATTGAAACTGTCGGAGAGGCGGAGAACGGGCGTCAGGCAGTGGAACTTGCCAGATCCCTTAATCCGGACATTGTCGTCATGGACATCTCCATGCCCATGCTCAACGGCACCGAGGCGGCCCGCCAGATAAAGGAGCTGCTGCCGGCGACGAAGATAATCATCCTTTCGGCCCATAGCAGCGAAGATCATATCGGCCAGGTTGTCGCCTCAGGCGCATCAGGATATCTAATGAAGATGACATCCTCGGAAAATCTAGTCAAAGCCATCCGGGAAGTCAGAAGGGGGAACACGTTTTTCGACTCGCCCACTGCAAAGCGCGTCCATGCCCAGTACCAGAAATCTCCTTTCGGCGGTAAATTCATCAAATCCAAGATTTCGTGCCTGTCTACCCGCGAGCTGGAAGTCCTGCAGCTTGTCGCTGAAGGCTATGCGAACAAGCAGATCGCCGAAGAGCTCAAGATAAGCATAAAGACAGTGGAGAAGCACAGGCAGCAGCTGAAGAAGAAGCTCCATATACAGGAGACCGCCGGGCTCACGCGCTTCGCCATCGCAGAGGGTGTCATCGAAAACGAATGATATTTTGCCGGACCGCCAGCACCCCTGCTGGCAGTCTTTCCTCCTCTTCCCAATTCCCAACCGATGCCGGCAAGGGTGCCGGCGTTCCACTTCTTTTCGTCATTCGATGTTCAACATTTCTTCTCCCCCAGCGCCTTCTTCACCGCCTCCAGCAGAGTCTCCTCCTTGAACGGCTTCTTGATCACACCCTCGACGAGATGGGCCACATTTTCCTCGGCGATGACTTTTTCCATGAAAGGCCTTCCGGAGACTATGAAAACCTTTGTATGGGGATTCTTCTCCTTTATCTTCCGGAGGAGATCTACACCGGTCATGCGCGGCATCTTGTAGTCAACCAGGGCAAGATCGAAGATGAATTCCCCGGCAAGCTCCATCCCTTCCGCCGGAACCGATGTATTCTTCACTGAATATCCCTCGTCTTCAAGTATGAACGCAACCCCTTCGCAAAGGGTCTCATCGTCGTCCACCAGCAATATCCTTTTTTTATTCATGATGTTTTCCCTGGTTTATCTGAGTAGGTACGGGCTTCAGCCTGTACCATGTTTAATTGCTAATCGTCCCATACTTCAATGTTGCTAAGTTAAGGCAAGTAGCGCGGGGTATCACCCCGCAGCCTCCCTCGGGATGATATCCCGAGTTACTTGGAATTCCATCTTAACTTAGCGCCATTCGTCCCATACTTAATACTGAGGTTCCCATAAGAGTGGTACAG
>CAZDNQ010000881.1:0-2204 GCA_964506605.1 uncultured Victivallis sp.
CCGGTGTTGGGACAGAATCACGGATCATTTCTAAAGAAGTTTATGAGAAGGTTGAACAATCAAAATTCATACCTATAGCCTGTGAGTTTTCGGATGATGGCAACCCATTCCTCCCAACATTCCTGAAAACCAGGATATGGATAGACTTCTCTTCCCCTGAGGAAGTAAACGAAAACTGGGAGAAGCTCATACGGCTAATCTTCGGAAAGCCCTTGTATGAGAAGCCTAAACTTGGGAAACCGCCAGCTTACATAACCAGCGATATAACGTCTCCCTCAAGCCCTGCTATAACCAAATTCAACACCTTTCGGCAGGCACTGCTGCAAAATAAAAAGGGGCTTTCTATCTACCGAAAGGATTTCCTCTCGGCATGCATCAGATATGCCGATGAACTTCGAGTAAGAGAAAGACCCAAAGTTGATTCTCTTGGGAAAAAAATCCTTGAAGACTGCAGCAAGCTCAAGAATGTTCGCAATCATATCGTTGACTGGGTACTAATAGAAAGTGAGGCATCACCAACAGACGAGTTCTGTAACGCCCTTTTGAGCTTTCTTGAGGATTTGCGAGGGCTAAAATCTCGCCCTCCCGAAGTTAACACCTGGAATGATGCATGGTATGAAGCGCATTCGCTATTTGTTTATGAAACCTTTTTATACGTGGTGGCAGCACTATTGAAAACAAACGCCTCCCAAGTATTGCATGATGTATTTACATCACACTATCTCCTCCCAGATACTGATAGATATGGAGATAATAAATTTGACAACTTCGACTGCTTTTACGGATATTCTGATACACTGCAGGCCGAATTGTCTCCACCGGGGAAAAGGCTTTTTAGCCCAGCTGCTGAGCTAATAAAAAGACAAGCTGAACGAGAGGATCTCCCGTTTCCGTCTGTAATTGAAGCCGAATTGCTCATACTACTGATGGCATTCCTGAGTTCCAATGCAAGATGGTATCCACAAACTTTGCATTACGCTTCGTACAGTAAGGATTTCCCTTTTTTCATTCGTGCTACGCAGCATAAGCACTTCTTGAGGCTGGCAACCATAACAGGAATTAGAGATGCAAATCAGTTACGTGAAGCAGTAAGAGAAGGCCATAAAAGACTTGAACCTGGCAAATGGTATGATTTTCATGCTCACGATGCATTTTGGACATCCATGAATATGGACAAGCTGGATTCGCTAAAATGAACCAGCAATCCAGCTTTTTTATAATCTAACAAAGGATTGACATAATATGCCGAATGCACTCGCAATAGTTGCCCATCATGACGATCATGTCCTATGGATGGGAGGAACAATCCAGCGTATGAGGTCCACATGTTGGAATTGGACGGTTATAGGGATGTGCATTCCAGAACCCGCCCAAATAAATTATTTTTATAACTCATGCAAAGCCTATGGAGTAAAAGCGATCCAGATGGATTTTATGGACTATCAGAGTGATGGCCCTTTTAGCAAAAACAGTCGAAGTGTAATGGAATCAAGATTATTAAATGGGATTGCTGGAGATTCTTTCGAGTGGGTCTTTACACACACTACCGATCCTAACGGAGAATACGGTAGGCATGACAATCATTTCGAAGTTGCGGACATTACAACATCTCTTGTTTCAAAAGGTGTATTAGGGCAAGGGATGGAGAAGCTCGCATATTTTTATTATTGTCCTATATATGGGGGCAATGGGCGTGCAACAGTAGCTAACATAGGAGCTGATTATTTCCTGCAGTTGACATATGGCGAGTTACAGACGAAGTGTGAATGGTGTATTCGAGTTCCCGATCCCGGAAATTTGGAAAGCATCGGATTCCCATGCCCTAATCCGGAATCCTTTAAAGGAGCAAGGTTGAATTTGCCTGAGCCATTTATCGCTAAGTGATAGATATTTAGACTTCGTAACAGCTTAGGCCGATGAGATAATAATTTAACTAGACAGGTAATTGAAATTGAGTGTGCCTAAATGGAAAGAATTTGAAAATGCAGTAGCAAGGTTTGTTGCTGCGCTTGACCCAAGGGCGATAGTGACTCCTGATGCCAAGCTACCTGATCTCCATACTTCTAAGCCGAGACAAAGGGATGTGTGGGTTGAGCTTAAGGCATGCCATCATTTTCCAATAAAAATATTGATTAGCTGCAAAAGATTAAGAAATAGAATGGATCAACAAGATATTGATGCCTTCAATGGAGAGTTGCTTTCAT
>CAZDNQ010000882.1:0-2191 GCA_964506605.1 uncultured Victivallis sp.
CTTGTCTTCTCCAGCTAATGAGAAATGTTTCAGATCGCCGCCCTTTGCCTCGAGCCCGCCTCCGATGTTCTTGAAGCTCAATACGATCTTGTCGCCATCGATCTTCATTGAATCATAGGTAGGGCCGGAGAAGACGAGATCCTGCCCGTATGCGGTTTTGAGAGCTGCCAGTTCGAGGCGCTTGCCGACATCCTGTTTGTTCTTCGGATGAATGTCCTTCGCATCGCCGATGTCGATCGCCAGCGCCAGTCCGCAGTTCTTCACTCCTGATGCGGTCATTGACTGTGCCTCGCGGAGTTCCGCCCACGCAGATTCCTCAGGCTTTTCTGCCGGAGCCAGGAAGTTTGCGAGCTGGACTATCAGGAACGGGAAATCCTTCGCAGTCCCGGGCTGGGCCCATTCATTCCTCCAGTCGTTGATCATTGCCGGAAGCAGCTTCCTGTACTGGTATGCGCGTCCGACATTGGAACAGCCCTGGTACCAGATTGCGCCTTTTATGCCGAAGGGGATTATGGGATTGAGCATCCCGTTGAAGAGTGTCGCGGGGGCATTCGGATTGTCCGGGCCCATCGGGGCCTGCGGCCTCATGCTTGAGACGACAGAATATTCGACCTTGAACTTCCATTCGCCGGATATGTCGACGGCATCTTCGCCTAGGCTTATCCTCATGTCCTTCGCCTGTCCTCCGAATCCTCCGCCGCCGAAATGATCGAACACTCGTACTGCAAGGCAGTTCGCCCCGGCCTTGACGAGATTCGCAGGGATCGTGTATTTGCGCGGGAACGACCAGAAGTTGGGAGTGTCCTCGCCGATGGATCCTATCTGGGTCCCATTGAAATAAGTCACATCGAAATCATCGATTGAACCGAGCGTGATCGTCAGGTCCTTGCCGGCCATCTTCTCCGGGATCTCGACGTTCTTCCTGAACCATACAGCGCCGTCGATGTTCATGCCCTGCGACTCCCACATGCACGGAAGCTTCATAGCCTTCCAGTCGGAATCATTGAAGTCGGATTTCGCCCAGCCCTGTTCAAATCCCTTGTTGCCCGGATCCTTTATCCTGTCATCTTCCTTGCGGGACCCTTTTTCCTTCTCCCAGGCGGCGAGAGCCTTCTTGTAGTTATCCATCGCATCGCTTGAAAGAGCTGCCTTGTACCTTTCGATCATCGCGGAAAAGTCGGGATCGTTCTCAAGGGTCTTGAATGTCGTCCAGGTCTCCGCAGGCGTTCCTCCCCACGAACTGTTTATAAGGCCGACCGGAATCTTGAGGTCCTTGTTCAGCTCGCGGCCGAAGAAATATCCTACCGCTGAGAATCCGCCGACCGTCTCCGGCGAGCAGACCTTCCATTCCCCGTTGAGCGTCTTGAGGGGTTCTCCGGAAGGTTTCTTGCCAACAGTGAAAAGCCTGATCTCGGGATATTTCGCATCGGCGATCTCCTTCTGGGCGTTAATGGCGCTGTTGACGACAAACTCCATGTTAGACTGCCCGGAGCAGATCCAGACATCGCCGACAAGCACGTTTTCGAACTTCGTGCTTCCGTTATCGGATGAGACTTCGAGCACTGCAGGAGTTGAATTTTCCTTCATGACATCAAGCGCGGCCATCCAGTTGCCCTTGTCATCGGTCTTAGCCTTCTTCTCCTGCCCAGCGAACTTGACAGTCACTTCCGAACCCGGCTTTGCCACGCCCCAGATCTTCACTGGAATCCCCCTCTGCAGGACCATGTTGTTCGAGAACATGGTATGGACCTTCAGCTCAGCTGGTGCCGTCGCCTCTTCAGCCGCCAGGCAGTTCACAGCCAGCAGCATCACCCCAGTCAAAAACCCCAACAGACTCTTCCTCATAGCTCCCCTTTTCTTATTTTCGTGTGTTTCGTGGTTAAAATATTGATTATCCTTCCTGCGAGCTTTTTCTTGCTCTGCAGTGGAAGGAATATCCTCCTGCCGCCGCGCGAGATCATTGTCGCCGCATTTGTGTCGGTTGCGAACCCGCGGTCTTTCTTTCCGACCTCGTTGGCGACAATCCAATCGAGATTCTTTTTTGCAAGCTTTGCACCGGCGTTCTCCAGGAGATTGGAGGTCTCCGCCGCGAACCCTACGAGGATCTGTCCGCTTTTCCTGCTTTTTCCAAGCCCGGCAAGTATGTCCTCGGTCTTTTTAAGTTTCAATGTCAGCGACGTCTTAGTCTTCT
>CAZDNQ010000883.1:0-2184 GCA_964506605.1 uncultured Victivallis sp.
AGAAGAAATTCAGGAACATCAGGAAGCTTCCCACCTTCCTCTTCTTCTTTCCTGTCTCTTTCATAAAACTCTCAAAAATATGCATGAGGACCGAGGTGGTCGATCCCAACAGATGCATTGATCCGGACAAGTTCCCGTTCATAACGGTCACCTGGCACAACAGGCTCCTCTTCTTCCCCGTGATGTTCACCAGGCCGATCAGGAGCAAGACAGTCGCCATGGTCAGCGCCTCGCGCGACGGACAGTATGTCACCGACATCTGCAGGCTTTTCGGTATAAGAAGCGTAAGGGGATCAAGCTCTAAAAAGGGTTTTGTGGCCTTTACGGACGCCCTTAAGCTCCTGGAGGAGAAATGCAACATAAGCATCACGCCCGACGGACCCCGCGGACCCCGCTACAGGATGAGCAAGGGGCCGATCGCCCTCGCCAGCCGCACCGGGCATCCCGTGCTGCCTGTCTCAATCAACTACTCATCCTACTGGGAGATCAGGAGCTGGGACAGGTTCCAGATCCCGAAACCATGGGCTAAAGTGACCCTGGTTCTTGGCGATCCTATCAAGATCCCTCCCGATCTTGCTGAAGAAGAGATGGAGAAATGGCGCCAGACCGTCGAATCCGCTCTTAATGCCATCAGCGCCATTAAAACGTAGCATAGGCGTATACTGTCAGCCCCTAACGGCATTCCCGCCTTGTTGAATCGGGAGGAGCCAAAGGTACCGGACGGCTGAAGGCGGCTGATTCATGCTTTTGCCGGATGATGGGTTCAGCCATTGCGCCAGGAAGACGCTGGATGGAGGAAGGGGCAAGATTGAGGCTGTTGAGCATCTTTACACAGACCTCCGACTGATGCAGCCAGCCCCAGGCCCGGTCTCCTTTGAACTGGTGGATGTCTATTGAGAGCCTGTTATAGAGTATTTCCGGCTTTCCTGAATATAAATATGCGTATATCCTGTCTTCCATGCTTTCTCCTTGTTTGTGGGAATGTAGCCCATGCACCGGCAGATACAAACACCCCGGCGGCAACGGCCCCCGCCCTGCAGGTCAACCGCCCATCCTGCCGGGAAATCCTATGGAAATCCCTGCAGATCTTCGTGAGGACGACATGGAAAGACCGGGCAGTCCTGCAGTTGACGCCCTAAAACCATCATCAAAATAAAGTAGGTACGCCATTTATGGTGTACCATTGCATTTTTTCATTTATCAAATATTTTATGGCTTGCTGAAAACAGGCCAATGTAGCTCAGTTGGTAGAGCAGCTCATTCGTAATGAGCAGGTCATCGGTTCAAATCCGATCATTGGCTCCAGTCTTTCCTGATCATTTGACATACGAGTTCAAAGCCGTCCAGTCACCGTCGAGGGTGTTCTGTATCCCGCGCCTGTTCTGGTCCTTCCAGTTCGACTCGTTCCAGATGAAAGGCTTGCCTTCGACCAGGGCGGTCCCTGATTTCATCCAGAAAATCTTTACTGGATTGTCCATGTCCATTTCACCTTTCAGGGTCTTTGCATACGAGGTCATTGACGCAGATACGGCCTTTGCGTCTATTGAGCCGTCAGGAATGCATTTGGGATCGTTTGTCCTTCCATATCCCAGATCCCAGCGTCCGAATATCGACAGAGGCTCTTTTTTGGCGGTATAGGTGATGAGGGCTTTTACTTTCTCGATGTCATCCACCATCCTCATTTTCCCCCTGAACTGCTGGCGGCGCTTTGGCCGGTTGTCAACCGAACCAAGATCCTCCCGGATAGCGTATGAGACCGGCATATTCACTCCCATGACTGCGGTGGGCGTGAGCAGCTGCCTGTCGTATCTCATGGAGAGCCCGGCAGGAGAGGTAATCACGTTGTATCCACCTTCACCGTCAGGGCTGAAGAACACGGAACTTCTGTCGGACATCTCCACAAGCCCTATCTCATTTGTATTTGTGTCCGCCAGCATGTAGCCGTTCATGTTGGTTCCTGACAGTTCAAGGCAGACCAGGCTGCTGAACTGTTCAAGGGAGCCTGCGAACTGTTCCGCCAGGGCGGAACGCCATAGAGACCACAGGGCGTCGTTCCTGGGGTCGCTTATCTTTGTCAGCATCGTGGTCTCGGTGAACATGATGCCCTTGTTGTTGTATCCGAAATCGGTGTTGCTTCCGATTATCCCCACCGGGCAAGCATTCATGCAGAGATAGTCCCCGTTG
>CAZDNQ010000884.1:0-2183 GCA_964506605.1 uncultured Victivallis sp.
CTTTGTAGAAGAGAGTACTTTGCAAAATAAGAGTGTTGGGGGTGGCGCGGTAAGCACCCTATGGATGCTCCTTGTCGCCGCCCTTCTGCTCGGACTCCCGGTAATCGGCGCTATGTCCGTCGGAAGACCCCTTGACTACTATCTGGAGTTTCCACCACTGACATCCTATGTGAAACATGCAGGATTCTCTTGGACGGCCTTCATCCTATTGTCAGCCTTCCTCGTCGCGGTAATTGCTCCCTTCCTTTGCAAGATGCTCTCTTCGGCGGTCATGAGCCCGTTCGCCGGACTCTTTTTCATCCGCCAGTTTCCCTCCTGGGGATGGGTAGCCATCCTCTCATGTGCAACTTTCTGGACGCTTGCCTGGACAAGGTTCGAATGTTTCTCCTTAATCCAGCCATATACTTTCAGCCCGATATGGATCTCATACATAGTCCTTGTGAATGCACTGACATATGCCAGGAACGGCAGATGCATGATGAAGGACAGGACGAGTTATTTCTTCATGCTTTTCCCGCTGAGCTCGCTGTTTTGGTGGTTCTTCGAATATCTCAACAGGTTCGTCCAGAACTGGCATTATATCGGCGTGGAGAACTTCTCATCACTGGAATATGCGATATTCGCAACCCTGTGCTTTTCGACAGTACTTCCAGCGGTGCTTGGAACATGCGAGCTGCTGGAGACATTCTCCGAGCCGTTCTCATCGCTGGATAAGTTTGTAAAAACTAATGTCATGACCAGAAAATCCACGGCTTGGACAACCCTCATGCTGGCATGTCTCGCTCTTGCCGGAATTGGAAGATATCCGGACTACCTTTTTCCGATTCTCTGGCTTTCGCCGTTCCTTATCATCACCTCGCTTCAGACATTACGAGGAGAGAAGAACGTCCTTTCCGGTATCGCTGAAGGCAGATGGCGCAGGATAGTGCTTCTCGCGATTTCCGCGCTCATCTGCGGATTCTTCTGGGAGATGTGGAACTATTACAGCCTTCCCAAATGGGCGTACTCGGTCCCCTTCGTCGACCGCTTCAGGATCTTTGAGATGCCGCTGCTCGGGTTTGCAGGGTATCTGCCGTTTGGTATCGAATGTGCAGTGATCGGCGGTATGCTGGATGACCTGACAAGACCGATGAAGAATAAGTTGACAGGATAACTGGATGATCAGGATATTGTGAATTCAAAGATATCTGGGAAATCCTGTAATCCTGTCGAAATATCTCATGTGATTAATTTAAATATGGAGGCGGACGATGATGAAGAGAATATTGATTCTGGCGGGTCTGATCCTAGCGGTTCCGGCATTTGCCCAGGACGGCGACAGGGTTGCCGATCTCGAGAAGAGGGTGAGGGATCTTGAGGAACGGATCTCCAGGATTGAGAAAACTGTTCAGCCGTCGGACAAGGCCATGGCGCAGCAGGCAAAGGCCAGGCAGCGGATGCAGAAGGATTCGACGGTCTATTCGGCAGAAGAGCTGCGTGAGATCGAGTCTCTCTATCAGGTTGCGAACAAGGGCTGGCGCAGCCAGGAGGGCAAGGACAGCCTTAAGAAGCTGGTTGAGAAATATGGATATGCCAACCGTACGGGTTGCGCCATTCTCTATCTCGGGCAGATGAGCGAGGGAAAAGAGAGGGAGGAATATCTCAAGCGGGCCGTGGATACTTTCAGCGACTGTTACTATGGGGATGGAGTGCAGGTGGGGGCTTATGCCCGCTTCTATCTCGCCATTTACTACGGAGAGAACGGCCAGGAGGACAAGGCCAGGAAGCTGTTCAAGGAGATCAGGGAAAAATATCCTGATGCGGTAGACCACAAGGGCAGGGCTCTTTCCGACTCGATTAAGGATTAGGTGCATGGGAGGGGATAAAAATACCAGAGGAGGTTCCCCATGTTGATCAAACTGATATCGCCGGCTTCGACGATGAGGCCCATGGATTCGATCTGGAAGACGAGGATGGCGCCGCCGCTGTCCTTGCTCGTGCTTGGAAGCCTGACCCCGGCAGGACACAAGGTCACGCTTGAGGATGAGAACGTACAGAAGGTAAGGCTAAACGATTCTCCGGACTTGGTCGGGATCACCGTGAAAGTCGATACCGTTGTCAGGGCTTATGAAATTGCAGCCAGGTACCGGGCAAGGGGGATTCGCGTGGTGATGGGAGGGATACATGCGACGGCATGTCCCGAG
>CAZDNQ010000885.1:0-2173 GCA_964506605.1 uncultured Victivallis sp.
CGTCGAAAATCTTGTGCTTGCAGTGCTCGGACCAGGTCTGTGCGAGGATCTCCAGTTCGGCGTCGGTGGGGTTCCTGCCGAGTCCGGCCTTTTCACGGCCTTTAGCCCTGCGGAAATACGCCTGTATGACCTTCATCTCCTCGAGCGAGAGAGCAAGGATGCCTTTCCTGCTGATTTCCAGGAGTTCCCTGTCGCCGACCTCGAGATTGAATTCCTTGATCTCGCCGCCTGCCGATTCCTTCACGAAGGGAAGGTTGGCCGGGATCGCCTTTCCTGCAAGATCCTTTTTGCCGTATATCGCGATTGTCTCAATGAGCTCGTTTGCGAGAAGCTTGTTGGCTATCGTTTCGGCGTCGCGCTTTTCCAGGGACTTGCCATAGATGAGATATTCGACGGAGCTGAACACGAACTCGTCTTCGCGCAGCTTCCTGCCGATGATGTCGCCGATCGCCTCGTGCGCGGAACGACCGACGTTGTCCGTGACTCCCGGCCTGAACCCGACGGCTATCAGCCAGTCGCAGCCCGTGTCCGTGGTCTCACCGACAATCCCCTTCTGCAGCACCGGATTCGAGAGTTCGGCGGCGACCTTGCCCGCGTCCTCCTTGGAAATCTCGGCTGAAACTGTGTATATGTCCCTGGTCCTGACCTTGTCGACCGGGAGCTTCAGGAAGTTGTGGATCTGCTTCTTTACCGATTCCCCGCGGGAATCCCTCCATTTGTCGAAATTCGATACTTCTATCCTGTAATTCATATGCTCCGGAAATTATTAAATATGGTTTTAGGGAATCTAGGTCGGAATTCATAAAATTCTAGAGAGGGATTTAAAATTCACAGGCAAGATGCCTGTGCTACATTTTAAATGCCGAAATTATTCAAAGATGCCGGTACGGCTTGATCGTGTAGAAGCAGGCCAGCGCCCCTTCTTGAATTAGCAGTAACCAGTGATCAGTAATCAGTGGTCAGTGGTCAGTGGTCAACCAGCAACCAGTATCAAGTATCAAGTATCAAGTTTCCAGTTTTCTATTTTCTACCTTCTACCTTCTAATTTCTACTTTCTACTTTTTGCTTTCTACTTTCTACTTTCTACCTTTAATTCCCCCCTCCTGCACGCCCAGCACATCTGGGATACTGTCACGAAATAGGAGGCTGGAACACGGTTGAGCACCGTTATGAAGATTTCAAGAGCAGTAATTTTCCCGCCGAGGCCCATTGTTCCGATGCCAAGCGAGTTGATGTCGGCAAGGAGTTGCTTCTCAAGCTTCGCAATCGCAGGGCTGGAGTTGCGCTCTCCGATCTTCCTTAGGAACTGCTTCTTGGCTGCGGCATATCCCGACGCACGGTCGCCGCCGACGCAGACGGATATGATTCCCGGCGGACATCCCTTGCCCTGGGCGCGGAACACGGCGTCAAGCACGCAGCGCCGTATGCCGTCGAGGTCACGTCCGGCCTCCAGGCCGTCGTCCGGAAGCGAATACTGCATTCCGACATTCTCGCTGCCGCCGCCCTTGAGGAGGAGTTCAACTTCCAGATGCTTTGACTCGTTCTCGTCCCAGTATATCATCGGGCTGCCCGGACCGACATTGGTACCGTCGTTCCTGCCGGTGACTGGGCATACCGAGTTCTTCCTCAGATAACCCTGCTCGGTCGCCTTTACAATTGCGGATTCCGCGGCCTTCCTGAACGCCTGCTTGTCGAAGTTGCGCGGACACCTCGCATAGAACGTGATCGCTCCGGTGTCCTGGCAGAGCGGCAGGATTCTGCCGGACGCTATCTCGATGTTCTTCAGGATGATCCCGATCTGCTGGCGGGCAGGGGAGTTCCGGGGCTCCTTGGATGACGCCTTCCTCAGGGCCAGCCTTATATCCTCAGGTATCTCGCAGGAGGTTCGGCGTATCAAGTCGAATATTTTGTCAGTTAGATTTTTCATGGGCGGAATATATTACTGAAGACATGCTTATGCAATATGTCTGCCTGCAGCTGGTGCGCATCCAGAGGCTGTTTCAGTAGTTTTCGATCTCAGACGTATCCGTCGAAGCTTCTTTGCGTAGTCGGAGCGCAAGAGATAAGATTGGAAATTGCTGTTTGCGCAATGGGCTATGATTTCGTTATGGAATAATTATTGAGTAATCTTGCACTGTGATAAACGGTGAGGATTTCCGCGCAATCATCGTTC